>CAYLUE010000012.1:0-10256 GCA_964386795.1 uncultured bacterium | reverse complement strand
GAGAAAGGCTCATGATGATGTGATTAGGGCTCTGCCTGATATTTTATCTGAATTTTCTAAAACGCACTATGCAATAGCAGGTCCTCATCGCAAAAATGATCCCTACCTAAATTCATTAATAAATTTAGTCAAAGAGCTTTCAATAGATCAGCATGTTACATTCATTGATTTTATTCCTGATACAGATTTAAAGAAAATTTATTCTGCTAGTAAGGTTTATGTTATGGCAAGCAGAACTCTGCACAAAACTGGCGACAGTGAAGGTTTTGGAATCACATTTTTAGAAGCTAATGCGTGCGGTTGTCCAGTTATTGGAAGTTATGAAGGCGGCATCCCAGATGCAGTAGAAAATGAAGTTAATGGATTATTAGTGCCATCTGATAGCCCATCTGACATAGCATTGGCAGTCAAGAAGGTGTTTTCAAATGAAGACTATAGGCTAGGTTTAGTTAATAAAGGCATGAAGCGAGTATCAGAAAGATTCACATGGGAAAAATTAACTATTGAAATGATGGATATGTTGAATAAGTAATTAAATTACTTTTAGTTTTTCACCCGTTAATATTTTATATGCTTTTTTATATTTTTTAATTTTTCGCAAATCAACCTTTGAAGGCTTTTTATATTGTTTTCTTTTCAAATAATTATCAATTAGGTCTGCAAGTTTTACAGTTTTTGCAATTTTATTACCTTCTAAACGTTCTATATATTTTAAATATTTTTGATTCTTTTTTCTTGAAAGAAGATCAACAGCATTACAAACCTTTTTATCAAATCCATATTCTAATAATTCATCAATTGAAATTTTACCAGATTCAACAACATCATGAAGAACTGCTACAGTTTTAGATCGATTATCTTTCATCATAGCCATCACTCTTAATGGGTGCAATATCGCCGGTTCTTGATTGCGCCCTTTTTTCCCTTTATGTATTTTTGCAGCTATAATAATTGCTTTATTTAATGAATTCTTCATATATCAAATATATTAAGATCATTGGATATCATGTTTAATAAAATTATCTATCAAAATAATAAAAGATTTATTCATCAAAAATATTTTATCCAGCAGTATTAAGTTGCTTTTGACAAAAATACATTTATTATGATTATTTACAACAGAACTGAATATTCAGAATTAAAAGATACTCAATATCGAAAAGAAAAACGTCGATTGCAGATAGAGTTACTCAAATTGCAAGAATGGGCAATCGAAACTGATCAAAGAGTTGCAATTTTATTAGAAGGAAGGGATGCCGCTGGAAAAGGATCTACCATAAAAAGATTTATTGAGAATTTGATGCCTAAGGCCGCGATGATTGTAGAATTAGGAGTGCCTAATAAAAAACAAGAAAAGAATTGGTTTAAAACATGGGAAAAAAGATTACCCAAAAGAGGAACCATAACTTTTTTTGATAGAAGCTGGTACTCGCGCGCTATTATTCAACCAGCAATGGGCTACTGTACTGAAAATCAGTATAAATATTTTATGAAGAAAGTGAATAAATGGGAGAAAAAATTAATTAACAAAGGCTTCATCTTAATCAAAATTTATTTATCAATTTCTAAAGAAAATCAAAAGCTACGTTTTCAGTTCAGGGAAAATCATGAATTAAAATACTGGAAACTTTCTTCAAATGATTGGAAGGCTCATAAAAACTGGCAACTATTAACAGACTATAAGGAGCAAATGTTTTCAAGAACATCAACTGAATTATCACCATGGGTTATTATTAATTCAGATAATAAAATGATTGCCAGATTGAATGCAATACGATATGTACTATCAAAAATTGATTACCCTGGAAGAAAAGATCTTAAACCTAAGAAGTGGTCAAAAGATTCCCCTGTTTATAATATATCATTATTTAATGTTCAATTTAATAATCTCAGTCAAGAACAATATGAATTGTTAAATAGTTTTAAGGGTCATGAATAGATAATTTTTTGATGACATTTTATTTCAAGAAATCTATCTTTAAGAATAATTAATGAATAAAGATCATCTGGGTGGTAGTCTAAAATTTGCTTCAATTGATATTGGAAGTAACGCAATGCGTTTATTGTTTTGCAGGGTGATTGAAGAACCTCCTACTGCCTACATAAAAGAATCGCTTATTCGAATGCCTTTACGATTAGGTGAAGATGCTTTTGTATTAGGAAAATTAACAGAAGATAGCATTCAAAAATTAATTAAAACGATTCATGCGTTTTATTTAATGATTCAAGCCTACGACCCTATAAGTTTCAAATCATGCGCCACAGCTGCGCTCCGCACTGCTTCTAATGGGCAAGAAATTGTAGATGAGATTAATGAAATTATTAATGTCAATCTTGAAATTATTTCCGGTAAGGAAGAAGCGCGTATTATTATGGCAAACCATATAGAACAGCACCTTAGTCCAGATAAAGACTACGTTTATATTGATGTGGGAGGCGGGAGCACAGAAATAAGTTTTATAGCCAATAGGCAAAAGACATATTCCAAATCATTTCCAATTGGCTCTGTAAGGATTTTAAGAGATCAGGTGAAAAATTCAGATTGGAAACAAATGAAAAATTGGATTATTGATAATAGAAAAAAAATTGAAGGGAATTTGCAAGCAATAGGAAGCGGTGGAAATATTAATAAAATTTTTTCTATGTCAACAATCAACAATAATAGTGAAATAGATATTATTGAAATTAGGGATGTATTAAATATCATTGCTCCCCTTAGCATAAAAGAAAGAATTGTTCAATTAGGCCTAAGACCAGATAGGGCAGATGTCATTATGCATGCAGGAAAAATATATGATTCAGTAATGAATTGGTCTGGATGTGAAAAAATGATAGTACCGCAGTCAGGGTTGCCAGACGGAATTATACATGATCTTTATGAAAAATATTTAGATGATTAATTTATTATTTATTGAATAATATTTTTTTGACTTACTAAATTTCATAATGATATTATTCATTGAAATAGATAATTGAATAACACTTCAGAAAATAAATTCTATTTATTCATTAGGATTACAGCTGTCCTAGCGGTCCTTTATTTATTTCTTGTTAGCATTGGAATGATTGGTTCTGCTTTCAAAGGTCTAGGCCGTGGATTTGCTGAAAGCTTATTTCAAAATCAAGCCAGTCCGTTCATTGGTCTTTTTATTGGAATACTAGCGACCGGTTTAATTCAGAGCTCTTCTACCACTACCTCTTTAGTGGTAGGTATGGTTGCTGCTGGAACATTCGGTAGTGATCCGAAATTAGCGGTTGCAGCAGCAGTGCCTTATATAATGGGCGCCAATATTGGTACCAGCATTACCAATACAATTGTTTCGTTAGGACATATTGTTAACAGGGAAGAATTCAAGCGGGCCTTCTCAGCATCCGTTGTACATGATTTTTTTAATATTCTTGCTGTGATTATTATTTTTCCGCTTGAGCTTTTCTTTGGAGTAATTAGCAAATTTGCGATCGCATTATCTTTGATACTTGTCGGTAGCGGAGGTGGTACTTTTACAAGCCCAATTAAACTAATCACAAAGCCTACCGTAAAGTGGATAGAACATCTTTTTCAACAACAGTCAATCATTGAACCGAACGCACTTTTACTTGTAGCAGCCTTAGCATTTCTATTTTTCTCATTACGCAATCTTACCAAACTGATTAAATCATTGGTGATGTTTAGGCTTCAAGCTTTTTTTGATACGCATATATTTCGCACTACCTTAAGAGCAATGTTTTTTGGTGTTATAATTACGATCTTAGTTCAAAGTAGCTCTATTACAACATCTCTAGTTATTCCATTGGCGGGAGCTGGAATTTTAAATCTTAGGCAAATTTTTCCATATACACTAGGGGCCAATATAGGTACAACAGTCACTTCATTATTAGCCAGTATGGTCTCAGGAACGATCGCCCCTTTGGCCGTAGCGTTAAGTCATTTATCATTTAATATACTCGGAATTGGACTATTATGGCCTATTAAAAAAGTGAGAGAAATTCCGATTCATCTAGCTGAATGGTTTTCTAATTTGGCCACTCAAAACAAAATTTATCCACTACTTTATATATTAATTGTATTTTTTCTAATTCCACTAAGTTTAATTTCACTAGTTAGGTAGGTATATATGTCTTTATTTAATGATATTATAAAAATATGGAAATCGGATAGCCTTCTTTCTCAAGCCTGGGATGATTCTATCTCAATGTTAAAGTTCAGTAATGATATTTTCATAAAATCTGTAGATAGTTTTAATTCACATGATAGCGTGGATGAGGTCAAGGCTTTAAAAAAGGAAGATAGAAAGATCAACGACTATCAAATGACGGTCCGACGCAAAGTGCTTACCCATTTTTCATTAGAAACAAATTCTAGGGAAGTCCCAAATGGTTTGATTCTTGTCGATATGGTAGTTGACATTGAGCGGATAGGGGATTATTGCAAAAATATTTCTGATTTAACACTGATGAAGGAAGCGCCAATTGATTATGGAGAACTCGCCGATGAAATCACAGCGATGGAGCAGGAAGTTAAATCAAGGTTCACCAGTACAATACAGGTAATCGAGAATCAAGATGAAGACCTAGCGCGCAGTTTAATTGATAACTATAAGGAAATGGTTTCTTCAGTATCTGATAAAATTGTATTGGGTATTGTAAGTGGAGATGTCAAATTAGATAGCCATTCTAAATCTGCATCCCTGGTTTTATATGCTAGATATTTAAAACGAATTGGGGCTCATTTAAAAAATATTACTTCTACTGTTGTTAATGCTTATGATCGCATTGGCTATGAAAGATAATCTAGTTTCGTAGAGGCTTACCAACCTTAAGCATATAGCGAATTCTATCCTGGGATAGCTTTTCACCTGTTAGCGAAACAAATGCTTCTCTTTCAATATCCAAAAGATATTGTTCATCAACTGATTTGGTAAGTCCGGCTTTATCGCCACCAGTTAGAATATAGGCAAGTTTTTTTGCAATAAATTCATCGTGCTCTGATATTTTTCCTTGCGCTTTGAATCCTTTAACGACCATTGCAATCGCAGTGCGCCCACCTGTGCCAGGCAGTTTAAGATCATCACGATACTTAGGTGGTTCATACCCTTCTTCCAAAAATGATAATGCCTTATCTTTTGCTACCTTTATTCTTTGATCGTTATTAAGAATGACCGTATCTGATTTTAATAGATAGCCCAAATGTTTTGCCTCATCTGCGCTTGTAGCTACTTTAGCAAATGCTATGGTTTCAAATGCTTTTTGAGAAACTTGAAATGCATTCAATCTGCCAGAACCGCTGTTTTCCATTAGATTTAGGATAATTCTTAGGTTTCCACCGGCACCAGGTACAAGCCCAACGCCAATCTCAACTGCGCCCATATATAATTCACCTAGAGCTACGCGATGCACTGCAGGTGCTGAAATCTCAAATCCTCCACCTAATGCTAAATGATGAGGGGCAGCAACCACAGGAGCTTTAGAAAATCTAATACGCTGCATTAGATCCTGAAATTGCTTGAGATCATTATTTATTTTATCAAATCCATTGCGATCAATAACTTGAATCATATTTGCTAGATTAGCACCTGCGCAAAAATTTGCTCCCTGATGTCCAATTACCAATGCTTTGTATTTATCAGCTTCAAGTAAATCCATCGCATCGTTCATGATTTCACCCATAGAGGAATCTATTGGGTTTAGTGTAGGTTGAAGCGCTGAGTGAAATTCAACATTAAGCACTTGATCACCTAGATCAATCAGGCTTGCACTCCAATCTTTTTTGATGAGATTATTACCTGATTTTTTAAGATTAAGGTTGATGACTTTAGGATCATCCTCAATTGTTTTTACCGATGAACTAAGTACATCATAGTAGGTACGCTTTCCATTCTTTAATTCATAGAATGTTTCTCTTCCCGAGGAAAGCATCTCATCGACCCAACTAGGAACGCTCTTGTTTTCCTTTTTCATTCGATTAACTGTTGACTGTACACCCATTGCGTCCCAGCATTCAAATGGACCAAGTTCCCAGCCGTATCCCCATTTCATCGCATTATCAATATTAATAATATCGTCGCTGATCTCAGGAATTCGATTGGCAGAATAAATCAATGAATCGGCAGTTATTTCCCACATGAATTTGCCTGCTTTATCATCATTAAATGTCAGCGCTTTTATTCTATCCCCTGCTTTTTGAAAACCTTTTGCAACGCGGTACCCATCAAATAATACTTTTTTCTGTGCTTTGTACTCTCCAGTTTTAAGATCAATAGAAAGAATTCCATCACCAGTTTTTTTGTAAAAACCCGCTTTTGTTTTTTGACCTAGCCTGCCATCATCAATTAATTCTTTTAGAATGTTTGGAGCTTTGAGGACTTCTCTTGCTTCATCATCGATGAGATTATCATAGCTTGTGGCAGAAACATTTGATTGGACGTCCAGGCCAACAACATCAACCGTTCTAAAGATACCGCTTTTTGGCCTACCCACAATCGTACCTGTTAATTTATCTACTTCTTCAACAGATAGCCCCATTTGGATTGCCAATTTGATGGCGTTATTTGCACCATGCACACCAATTCGATTGCCAATGAAGTTCGGGGTATCTTTAGCGTGAACAATTCCTTTGCCCAGAATATTTTCTCCAATGGAAGATAGTATTTCATACACTTCATTATCCGTTTCTGGTCCTTTTACTAATTCTAACAATCGCATGTAACGTGGCGGATTAAAAAAATGTGTAATCAAAAATCGTGACTTCAGATTATCGGGTAATACCTGAATTAAATCTGCCAATGGGATACCGGATGTATTGGAGCTCATTATGACTGAGTCTTTTAAATAAGGAGCAACGTTCTTGTAGACCGTATGTTTGATCTCTAGATTTTCAGCAACGGCCTCAATCACAAGATCTACATCCTTAATTTTTTCAAGATCATCATCATAGGTGCAGGCAGTAATACGTTCAGCATTTTTTGGTTTATAGAGAGGGGCAGGGCGGAGTTTCGTTAGAATTTCGACTCCATTTTTTGCAAGATCAGAATTAATATCAAATAATAAGGAAGGGATACCGGCATTGCTAAAATGCCCTGCGATCTGTGCGCCCATTGTTCCCGCACCCAACACAGCTACCTTTTGTATTTTATGATCCATGCTTAGACTCGTTTGATTATGGTTGCAATACCTTGGCCGCTACCAATACACATTGTGGCTAGGCCTATGGTCGTATCCTGCTGCTCCATTACATTAATCAATGTTGTTAAGATGCGAGCGCCTGAGCAACCTAAGGGATGTCCTAGCGCTATAGCGCCTCCATTTAAATTAATCTTACTTTCATCCCAGCCGCCTTTTCGAATGACATAGAGCGATTGTGCTGCAAACGCCTCATTTAATTCAATCGTTTCAATATCATCCATTGAAAGATTTGCTTTTTTTAATGCTTTTTCCACAGCAGGAAGTGGTCCCATGCCCATCCTATCCCAATGTACGCCGGCGATGGCTCTCGAAATGATTTCTGCCCTTGGCTTAACATTATTGCTAGAACAAAATCCTTCATGCGCTACAATTAATGCAGAAGCACCCACCGATATAGGACTGCTGGTTGCAGCGGTTATAGACCCATCTTCAAGGAACGCAGGCCGAAGACTTTTAATTTTTTCTGCATCAGGCTCTCTTGGCCCATCGTCTTTTGTTACGGTAGCTTCTCCATTCACATCAATTGAAATTAATTCTTTATCAAACTTTCCATCTTGATAGGCCTGCAATGCTTTGCGATGGGAGTTCATGGCAAATTCTTCCTGATCTTCTCTAGAAATGCTTAGGTCGCTTGCAAGATTTTCAGCGGTCTCTCCCATGCCAATATAAAATTCTTGTTCAGCAAGATCTGGATGGAAGTCTGGAGCAAATCCACCCATGGGAACTGAAAACATATCTTCAACCCCCACTGCAATACCCATATCAATATCTCCGCATTCCGCTGAAGTACTGATTTGGTGTGCCGCATCCATTGATGAACCGCAAAAACGATTGATCACTTTACCGGTTGATTCAATTGGTAGTCCCGCCAAAACACCAACAGATTTGCCAATGATGTGACCTTGAGGACCTTCAGGATATGCACATCCAACCACCACATCTTCAACCATTTCTGGTTTAATTGTTGGATTGCGTTCCAATAGCCCTTTAACCACTTGCGCAGCTAAATCATCTGGGCGTACCCCAATCATCTCACCGTTTTTTAATCCTATGGGTGAACGTACTGCATCAACAATAACAGATTTACTCATTTTTTCTCCTAATACGGATATTTTTTTTGATCGAACACATACTCAGCAATGTTACGTTTTAATTGTACAACATTATTTGACAGCCGCATTCTTTCCTCAAATTTATTTACTGTATCCTTTACTTCATCTGGAACTGTTCCAGTGTGTAGAGCATTAAGAATGGTGTGCGTTTTTGCTAAAATTCTGTCAACCATTTCTGTTGTAAACACTTTAGCTATATCTACAGTTGAGGCAACCGGCTTATCTGAGCTCATAATCTTTTTTACACGAACTATTGTGCTCTCTGCTGAATAAATATCTATAAAAATATCAGACAGCATTTCAACAATCTGGTGTTCATTTTTTAAATCTTGAGCAAACTCCGATAGTGCTTCATTGAAAAGATATAGACCTATTTTCTTTGCCGACTCCACCGTATCACATTCTTTTGCTAACAGCGTATCATCTACATCGGGCTTGGTATGTAAAAAGGAATCGATTTGACGAATAGCATCTCTAAACGGCAATTCCTCATTGAGCGCTTTTTTCATTATGAAACCAGTGATTATCTGTCTATTGATTTCATTGGTACCTTCCCAGATCTGATTGACTCGATCATCTCTGTAGGCAGGCGCTAAAGGGTATTCTTCTAAAAAACCATACCCGCCAAAAATTTGTAATCCCTGATCGATGACCCAATGACTGCAATCGCTACCAAATACCTTCACCATAGAGGTTTCGATTGCATACTTACCCATGGCCTCGCCCGTATTGATATAATAGTTGGGCGCATCCTTATCAATGAGATCTATTTCGTTTTGCAATAACCCAATAGTACGATAAATCATAGTGTCGGTAGCAAATGTTCGAACAGACATTTCTCCAATCTTTTTCCTAATGGCATCAAATTTTGAAATAGTGGTACCAAACGCTTTGCGATCTTGAGCGTAAACGGATGCCGCTGATATAACTTGCTTTGACCCTCCTAGGCATGAGCAGCCCAATTTGAACCTACCAATATTCAAACAGTTAAATGCAATCGTAGCGCCTTTACCAACCTCATATAGGAGATTTTCTACCGGAACCTTTGCATCTTGGAATAAAAGCTGAGCGGTAGAGGAACCTTTCATTCCTAGCTTATTTTCTTCTCTGCCTATTGAGAATCCTTCGGTATCATTTTCAACGATAAATGCGCTGAATTTGCTTCCATCAACGCGTGCAAATACAATAAAAACTCCAGCCCACCCACCATTAGTGATAAATACTTTTTCACCATTCATTAGGTAATGCTTACCATCATCAGAAAGCGTAGCGGTAGTATCGGCTTGCATCGCATCAGATCCTGAAGAAGGTTCGGTGAGACCGTAGGCACAAATGAGCTCACCAGTAGCAATTTTGGGTAGATATTTTTGTTTTTGCTCATCGGTCCCAAACCATACGATTGGCAGGGAACCTATACCGGTTTGTACAGACCAGGTTACAGCAAATGAAGGACTTTGAACTAAGGATTCAGCAACAATAGCTGAAGTGATTTTATCAAGATTAATTCCACCGTATTCTTCAGGGATATCAATACCCAGTAAGCCCAGCTCACCCAGCTCTTTCATTAAACCCAGAGAAAGATCAGGATCAAATTTTTCTATTTCTTCTTTTTGAGATAACACACGCTCTCTATCAAAATCCATAACCATCTTATATATCTCACGATGCTCACTGCTAAAATCTTCCCGCGTAAAAATGGATGTATCAAAAATAGAGTCTAGGAGAAACTGGCCCCCTGTATTTTGCTGGTTTTTTGATTTACTCATAACGTTACCCTGAATTCTATAATTCAGATATAAAAAGTTAAACCTTCAATTATCAAAATGACATAATAATATTTATGCGACAGAAAAAAACAAAAAAAATTGACACATAAATACAAATTATCTTATAATTGATAATGAGATTAAGTCTCAATATCTTAATCTTGTGTTTTCGAAGCGTGTATAACGAACAGCCTTT
>CAYLUE010000011.1:0-39654 GCA_964386795.1 uncultured bacterium | reverse complement strand
GGATTCTTAATATGTCAAATATGACTGGAAAAATTTCTCAAATAATGGGTGCAGTAGTTGACGTTGCATTCGAAGACGGCCATTTGCCAAATATTATGAATGCTCTAAGCGTTGATAGAGGTGAAGAAGGGGTTTTAGTTTTAGAGGTTGCTCAGCATTTGGGTGATAGCATGGTTAGAACAGTAGCAATGGATTCAACGGATGGATTGACTCGAGGAGTGGATGTTGTTGATAGCGGCTCTCCAATCACTGTACCTGTTGGCCAAGAAACGTTAGGAAGGCTTTTTGATGTTCTTGGCAATGTAATTGATGGAAAAGGCGATCTTAAAACTGATAAAAAGAATCCAATTCATAGGCCTGCTCCAAAGCATGAAGAATTAACTACTTCAACAGAAATTCTAGTTACTGGAATCAAAGTAGTTGACCTTATGGAGCCATATACTAAAGGAGGAAAAACTGGTCTGTTTGGTGGGGCTGGAGTAGGTAAGACGGTTTTAATTCAAGAATTGATTAGAAATATTGCAACGGAGCATGGTGGTTATTCTGTTTTTGCAGGAGTTGGTGAGCGAACTAGAGAAGGTAATGATCTTTATAATGAAATGACCGAGTCTGGGGTGATTGATAAAACAACAATGGTGTTTGGTCAAATGAATGAACCTCCTGGAGCTCGTTTAAGGGTCGCTCTAAGTGGATTGGCTATGGCTGAGTTTTTTAGAGATGATGAAGGAAGAGATGTTTTATTGTTTGTTGATAATATTTTTAGATTTACTCAGGCAGGATCTGAAGTATCTGCTCTTTTGGGAAGAATGCCTTCTGCGGTGGGTTATCAGCCAACCTTATCAACGGAAATGGGAGAGCTTCAAGAAAGAATTACATCAACAAAAAAAGGATCTATTACATCAGTACAGGCGGTATATGTACCCGCAGATGATTTAACTGACCCAGCGCCTGCAACAGCCTTTGCTCATTTGGACGCAACATCAGTTCTTGAAAGAAAAATTGCTGAATTGGGTATCTATCCTGCAGTTGACCCATTAGCATCAACTTCAAGAATTTTAGATCCTAGGATAATTGGTGATCGTCACTATAATGTAGCAAGAAATGTTGAGGGCGTCCTGCAAAAGTATAAAGATCTTCAAGATATTATTGCAATCTTAGGAATGGATGAATTGTCTGATGAAGATAAATTAACTGTTTCTAGAGCAAGGAAAATTCAGAAATTTTTCTCTCAACCATTTTTTGTCGCAGAACAATTCACTGGAACTCCAGGTAGATATGTTGAACTTGAGGATACCGTTTCAGGTTTCGAAGCAATTTTAAATGGTGAAGCTGATGAAATCCCTGAAAATGCGTTTTCATATGTTGGATCAATTGATGAGGCTTTTGATAAAAGCAAAGATGTAAAATCAGATAGCTCCGATGATAAATCAAAAAAGGAAGAGAAGCCTTCTAGTGGAGAAAGTGAACAAGATAAAGAAGAAGTTGAAACTGAAGAGTCATCTGCTGAACAAAATTCAGATCAAGAATAAAATTATTTTTTATGAAAACTTTTAGCCTAGAAATAGTTACTCCAACCCGAGCCTTAAAAAAAGATAATGTCACATATCTGCGCTGCCCTGGAATGGATGGATTATTTGGTGTTTTATCTGGCCATCGCGATGCCCTGATCGCACTTAATTTAGGAGAGATTAAAATATCTCAAGATAATAATGACCTGATTTATGCAACGAGTGGTGGATTTGCTGAGATATCCGGTGATAAAGTTGAGCTTCTTGTAGAAACGATTGAAGAAGCTGAAGAAATAGATAAGCAAAGAGCTGAGGCTTCTTTAAAGCGCGCCAAGGATCGTTTAAAGTCAAAAGAAGGTGTTGATCCTAAAAGAGCAGAGTTAGCGCTTGCACGAGCTATGAATCGTTTATCTATTTCAAGAAAATAGCTTCCAACCTTTTTTCCTTCTTATTCTTGAAACATTTAGCGTATCAAGAATTTTTTTATAAATTTAACTAAATCATTTATGAATATTAGAACACATACATGTGGTGAATTGCAATCTAATGATTGTGAAAAATCTGTTATATTAAATGGATGGGTTAATACCGTGCGCCTTCATGGTCAGGTAGTCTTTGTTGATCTGCGCGATAGGTATGGAAAGACACAAATTGTCTTTAATTCTGATAATTATAGTGGTGATTTTGAGCAAGTAAAAAAACTATCCATGGAAGATGTATTGTCTATTTCTGGCAAGGTTCGCGATAGAGAGAAGAATTCAGTTAATCCCGATATGCCCACAGGTGAAATTGAAGTTTATGTATCCACAATGGAAATTTTAAATTATGCGGATCCACTACCATTTGTGATTTCTGATCGAACTAGTGCGGAAGAAGATCTAAGGTTAAAGTTTAGATATCTTGAACTACGCACTGATGAATTACAACAAAATATTAAGACGCGACACAATGCATACCAAGCAGTGCGAAGCTATTTAGCAAAAAAAGATTTTATTGAAGTCGAAACCCCTGTGTTGATGAAGTCAACCCCTGAAGGCGCAAGGGATTATCTAGTCCCAAGTAGAATTCATCATGGAAAGTTTTATGCGCTTCCACAATCTCCCCAGGTCTATAAGCAAATATTGATGATTTCTGGATATGATAGGTATTTTCAAATTGTTAAATGTTTTAGGGATGAGGATTTAAGAGCTGATAGGCAGCCTGAGTTTACTCAAATTGATATTGAGATGTCATTTATTGATGAAGAAGTAATTTTTAAAGAAATGGAAGGATTAACTCAGCATATATTCAAATCAGTCAAAAATATTGATTTGCCAAAAACATTTCCACGACTGACCTATGATGAGTCAATGGAGCTTTATGGGTCAGATAAACCCGATACTAGATTTGAAATGCATTTGATCGATGTAAAAAGCCATACTGATCAATCCGAGTTCAATGCATTTAAATCATCCCCTTGTGTTAAGGCAGTTGTGGTTAAGTCAGGCGCTAAGTATTCTAGAAAAAATATTGATGATTATACAGATTATGTCAAGAAATACAAGGCCAAAGGTTTAGCATGGATGAAGATGGAGTCAGATGAGCTCACAGGGGGCATTTCAAAATTCTTCGATAGCGCTATTCAAAAAGATATAATTCAATCTACCAATATGGAAGATGGTGACATTATCTTTTTAATTGGAGATGAAAAAGAAGTTGTACTAACCGCGCTGGGCACTCTTAGAGTATTAATTGGTAAGGAGGAAGGATTATGTGATTCAACTAAATTTAATCCTGTTTGGATAACTGACTTCCCTATGTTTGAATTTGATAGTGATTCTGATAGGTATGTTGCAAGACATCATCCCTTTACAGCTCCAGCTTCTACTAATATTGATGATCTTAATTCTGACCCTGCCGCATTAAAATCTCGTGGCTATGACCTTACGATGAATGGCTATGAAATAGCAGGAGGGTCAATTAGAAATCATCAACCTGATTTTCAATCAAAAATCTTTGAATTATTAGGTATGGATAAAGAAGAGATTAGTTCAAGATTTGGATTTTTAGTTGAGGCTCTTAAGTACGGCACTCCTCCACATGGTGGTATTGCTTTTGGTTTTGATAGATTGATTATGATTTTATCAGGCTCAAGCAATATTCGCGATGTTATTGCGTTTCCAAAGACTACATCAGCATCTTCTTTAATGGATGATTCTCCTAGCTCTGTATCAAAAGACCAATTATCAGAATTAAATATTGATATAGTAGATAAAAAGAAATAAACATCTATTCACTTGAAAGAGGTTAATATCTTTCGAATTCTTTTCTTATGAATTATTCTGATTATTGTAGCCCAGGTACCAAAATTCAAACACGATATCTAAAAGTTTCTAATGATATCCAGCTATTTGAAGTTCGTTTTTCACCGAAAAATATTTCAAAATATCCTCCTGTAGTTTTCATAGCAGGTTGGGGTTCATTCATTCAAGGATGGGAAATTGTTCTCAAAGAAATGACCAAGCATTTTGAGATTTATTATATCGAGACAAGGGAAAAGAGTTCAGCAAAACATGTAAAAGAACAAAAAATTAGTATTCAAAATATTGGAGATGATATCGCTAAAGCCGTGCAGTTACATGATATAGATGATAATAGCTTTATAGCCTTTGGAAGCTCAATGGGTGCAACCGCAATTCTTGATGCAATGGCTGAAAATAAATTAAATCCATACTTGGCGGTACTTATTGGCCCAAATATTGAATTTAATATCCCACGATTTCTAATCATTATTATAGCCGTTATTCCAACTCAGCTTTATAAGTTTATCAAGCCTTTTGCAAAATGGTACATGAAGAAGAAATATATTGATATGAATTCTGATTCCAAGCAATACCATAAATATGCTTACGTCTTAGATAATATTCATCTCGGAAGAACTCGTCGCTCAGCATTGAGCTTTAAAAAATATAGTTTTCAGGATAAAATCGAACAAATAAAAAAAAGAATTTTGGTTTTTTCTGGCAAAAAAGACATATTACATAGCTATGAAAAAACTTTAGATATGGTTAATAGGGTTGAGCAAGCAACGCTAATTAATCTAGAAACTAATGAAAGAACACATAGTGTTGAGATGGTAGATGAATTAAGATCTTATTTGAATAAATATAATTTATTCAAATAGAGATTCTTTTTTTGCTAAAAGAGTTTTTGCTTTTTCCTGTTCAAAAAGATTTTCAGGTGATGCTTCTGGTAGTTTTGTAGGGTCTGTATTTAATACAAGCTGAAGGTCTCCAATAAATGATTCCCTATCTCCGTTTTTGGTATGAAGATATTGCGCGCGCAATATATAGGTTGTCATAAAGTCTGGCTCGCTTGAAATTGATTTATCAAAACTATTTTTCGATTGATCCAGATTTACTCCTGGAAGCTTAGCATAAAATGAACCAAAAATACGATTTGCTCCATGGTAATAATATTCTGGGTTTATTGAAAGTATTCGATGAAGCGTAGTTTCAATAATTTCCCGATTCTCCATTCTTTCTAGTACCGGTTTTGTTAGTAAATAACTAGTATAATTTTCTGCCCACCAATAGGCAACAGGGAGTAAATCCTCTGAGAGATTTTCAAGCCCTGCAATAGTTTTTGCTACGCTATCACCCTCAATAGACCGAAAGCCATTTTGAAAATCTTTAGAATTAATAATATACTGCCAAGATTTTGTATAGCCATTGATAAATGATGAATCAGCTGATTCATCATTGATTGCACTAAACCTCCCTATAAAATAACAACTTCTAGTGTATAGGACCATTATATCAGAATTTTCTGGATCAAGCTCTACTGCTTTTGATAGAAAATGGTTTGATAATTTTGCATCTTTATGATCGACCCTTTTTTCCCAATGCGATTTCCCTAGCTTAGCAAGGTGCTCTATATTTTTTTTCTTAGATACATATCGATTGGAAATAGGGGATTTAGTTGTACATCCAGAAAATAATAAAAGGACAAAAAGTATATATTGAAATGCTTTCATAGTAATAAATTTAATCTGTCATCTGTGTAATACATTGAAAATAGTTATAAATTCGAGCCTTAATTTTAATAAATAAATTTAGTAGATGGAAAAGACAATTGAAATGAAAGGTATTGACCTTGGTTCTTTTTTTGGGCCGGCTGATACTAATATAAAACTAATTGAAAATAATTTCTCTAGTACAATAATTGTACGCGGTAGTGTGATCAAAATTATTGGTGATGAGAAAGAAATCTCTGCAATCAATCAAATTTTTCATGAAATGGCAGCTACGCTGAATGAAAAGGGATCGCTTGGAAAAAGCGATGTAGAGACATTATTAACATTTAACACAACTGTATTGAATTCAAGCACTAACGACCCTGATAATATTATCCATTATGGTCGTAAAGGAAGTATATCCCCTAGAACAAAAGGTCAGAAAAAATATGTAGATACAGTAAAAAATAATGATATTGTTTTTTCAACTGGACCAGCTGGGACAGGAAAAACATTTATTGCAGTAGCTTTTGCAGTTGCCGCACTTGAGAATCACGAGGTTGATAAAATTGTTTTATGTAGACCAGCTGTTGAAGCTGGCGAAAGCTTAGGATTTCTTCCAGGCGATCTTAAAGAAAAAATTGATCCTTACTTAACACCTCTCTATGATGCTTTGGGAGAAATGTTAAATTATGAAAAATTAAAACCTCTTCTTGCAAATAATACCATTGAAATAATACCCCTTGCTTATATGAGAGGAAGGACTTTAAACAATGCCTTCATGATTTTAGATGAGGCACAGAACGCTTCTTCTGTTCAGATGAAGATGTTTTTAACTAGATTAGGGGTTAATTCTAAAACAATTATTACTGGGGACGTAACTCAAACAGATCTACCAAAAAAACTTGAATCTGGATTAATTCAAGTTCTTAATTTATTAAAAGGGATAGATGGTATAGGTTTTTGCGAACTTTCTTCAAAAGATATAGTTCGACATAAATTAGTTAAAGATATAATCAAAGCATATGATGAAGGAAAAAATTAATTTTGCAACCTGATAATGAACCAATTTTTATAGTAAATTCTAATAATATTATTAGCTATTTATAAATGAATGTATTTTCTCTCCACACTGCTCTTTTCTGTCGCTTATCATCTCAAAACAATTTTTTCATCAAACATAATTTAGATGGAGCACAGTAATGACCTTAGCTAAACAACTAATTGATTGGGATAATTTAGGCTTTGAACCCCTACCTACTAGAAGCATGTGGGAGGGTAAATGTTCTTCTGGGGATGAATGGACAGATGGAAGCCTTGTTCCGTATGGAGAAATTAGTCTTTCTCCAGCTGCATGCGTTTTGAATTATGGTCAAGGTGTTTTTGAAGGGATGAAAGCATATCATACTGCCAAAGATAGAATTGTGTTATTCCGGCCTGATAAGAATTCAGCGAGAATGCAAAAATCTACAGAACGAGTTTGTATCCCAGTAATGAATCACCAATACTTTATGAATGCCCTTACTTCAACTGTATTGGATAACTTGGACTATGTTCCTCCTTTTGGAAAGGGTACAATGTATATTAGGCCGATAAGCTTTGGTATTTCCAAGGCAATTAGCGTGCAACCTGCATCAGAATATATATTTATAGTTTTTGCTTCTCCTGTTGGTCCATATTTTAAAGGAGGCAAAAAACTGCTCCATTTATATTTATCTGACGAATTTCATAGGGCAGCTCCAAAAGGTATTGGTAATGCTAAAGCTATTGGTAATTATTCTGCTTCTTTGTTACCAGGGTTAAAAGCAAAATCTAAAGGATTTAATGACATGATATATGTTCATGCAAAGAATGAAAATCTTATCGAAGAAATGGGAGCTGCGAACCTTTTTATCTTGTCAGATGGCGAGCTTTTGACACCCAAGCTAGGAGGATCTATACTTGATGGTGTAACTCGAGACTCTGTTATTACCATAGCAAGAGAGATGTTAAATCTTCAGGTCAAAGAGACGGATATTGAAATTGAAAGACTACTTCAAGCCGAAGAGGTTTTCTGTTGTGGCACTGCTGTTGAAGTAACTAGTGTTGGTAAAGTATCTACAAAAGACAAAGAGTATACCATTGGCAATGGAAGCTATGGCCCAAAGAGTCTTTTAATCAAAAAGCACTTACTACAAATTCAAAAAGAAGAAATCGATGACCCATTTGGGTGGATTCATCCAATTAATTAATTTCTTTTATGACTTCAATTAAACAATCTAGGCGCTCTGGAAGAGAAGCTGTTCTCCAGGCTCTTTATGCGCTTGAAGTTGGAGGTGAAAATCAGACTAAAGCACTCAAAGATATTTTAGCGCGCGAAGTTCGTGATGAGAAAATAAATAATTTCATCACTGAGCTTTTTGAAATTTGTTTAAAAAATAGAGATTGGTGCGAAAGTCAAATTAAATCCCGACTCAATAATTGGGAGTTTGAAAGAGTTGCTCTTTTAGATCGTTTATTATTAGTGGTCGCAATAAGCGAAATTTTCTTTGTTGAAAGCATTCCCCCCAAAGTATCTATTTCTGAAGCTATAGAAATAGCAAAGGAATACAGCACTGAAGAAAGCTCAGCTTTTGTTAATGGAGTTTTAGATAGTGTTTATAAATCAGTGTCTCAAGAAAAAGATAAATTAGCATTATGATTATTAATTTAATTAATAAAATTTTTGGGTCGCGATCAGATCGCGAGATAAAATCACTCTATCCAACAGTTGATGAAATAAATCAATTGGCTGAAAAGTTAAAAAATAAATCTGATGATGAAATAAGACAGCGTACAGCAGAATTAATGGATGAAATTCTCACTTCTAGAAAAGAAGCAGAAGCTAAAGCTAAAGATGAAATTAGCGATAAAGAGGAAGCGAGAAAGTTTGTTTTGCTTAGTGAGCATAAAAAACTTGATTCCATCTTACCTGAAGCATTTTCTATGGTTAAAGAAACCTGTAGGAGGATGTGTGGGACAAGTTGGAATGTTGTTGGTCGTGAGCTGAGTTGGGATATGGTACCCTATGATGTTCAAATTATAGGCGGTATTATTTTGCATCGTGGGAATGTTGCAGAAATGAAAACCGGTGAAGGAAAAACTCTCGTGGCAGCTTTCCCAATATTTTTAAATGCCCTTACTGGTAGAGGAGTACATTTAATTACAGTAAATGATTATTTAGCTCAACGAGATGCGGAATGGATGGGTGAGGTTTATAAACGCCTAGGATTAACCGTAGGATTTATTCTTAATAATATGTCGCCCGATGAAAGAAGAAAAAACTATAATTGCAATATTACCTATGGCACAAATAACGAATTTGGTTTTGATTATTTGAGAGATAATATGTCCCTCCAGAAAGAAGATCAGGTTCAGCGTGAATATGCTTATGCGATTGTTGATGAGGTTGATTCAGTATTAATTGACGAAGCAAGAACTCCATTAATTATTTCAGGCGCAGTTGACGCTCCTGTCGATACAACATTTAGCGAATTGAAACCCCTTATTCAAAACTTAGTACGAAAACAAAATGAATTAGCTGCGCAAATAGTTAAAGAAGCCCAGCAATTAATGGATAAAGGTAAGGACAGTGAAGCTGGGTACAAGTTGCTACAAGCTCTAAGGGGAGCTCCAAAGCATCCTCGGGTAATGAAAATTTTTCAAGAATCAGGCACAAAAAAACTTGCCCATCAAGTCGAATCTGAGTTTATGAGAGATAAAAAACTCCATGAGGTTGATGATGATTTATATTATAGTATTGATGAAAAAACCCATGTTATTGATATAACCGATAAGGGAAGAAATGTTTTAGCCCCAAATAAACCAGAGGTATTTATTATACCAGATCTTGGTGAGATTTTACATGATATTGATACTAACGAAACACTCACAAAAATAGAAAAAGATAAAGATAAAGAGTCTGCTTATCAGACCCATGCTGAAAGATCGGGAAAAATTCATAATATGAGCCAGCTATTACGTGCATATACATTGTATGAGAAAGATGTAGAATATGTTGTGCAAGATAGCAAGGTTCAAATTGTTGATGAATTTACTGGTAGGGTACTATCAGGTAGGAGGTATAGCGATGGCCTTCATCAAGCATTAGAAACAAAAGAAAATGTAAAGGTAGAGCGCGAAACTCAGACTCTGGCAACAATTACTATCCAAAATTATTTTAGAATGTATGATAAGTTAGCGGGAATGACCGGTACAGCTGAGACCGAAGCTGAAGAGTTTGGATCAATCTATAATTTAGAAGTTGTCGTGATACCTACGCATCAAGATGTGATTCGCGATGATCGTAATGATTTAATCTATAAGACTAAAAGAGAGAAATACAATGCTGTCGTTGAAGAGATTGCTTTAAGGTCTAATGAAGGACAGCCCACTTTGGTTGGCACCATCTCTGTCGAAGCTTCTGAATTATTATCTAGGATGTTAAAACGGAAAGGAATCCCTCATAATGTTTTAAATGCCAAACAGCACCAAAGTGAAGCAGAAATCGTTGCAAGAGCAGGTCAAAAAGGAGCTGTAACAATAGCAACCAATATGGCGGGACGCGGGACAGATATCAAGCTAGGAGAAGGAGTTAAAGACCTTGGCGGATTACATATTATTGGAACCGAAAGGCATGAATCAAGAAGGATTGACTTACAGCTTAGAGGAAGATCTGGGCGGCAAGGTGATGCCGGTTCAAGTGTTTTTTATTTATCTCTTGAAGATGACCTAATGAGATTATTTAATAGTGAGAGAATTGCAGCTGTAATGGATCGACTTGGAGCTGAAGAAGGAGAAGTTATTACTGCAAAGATGGTTACTAGAGCTATTGAGAATGCGCAGAAAAAAGTTGAGCAAAGGAATTTTGGAATCAGAAAGCATTTATTAGAATATGATGATGTGATGAACCAGCAACGGCAAGTAGTCTACAATATTAGAAAACATTCATTAAATGATAATGATATTTCAGATATTATTGATGATATGATTGCTGATTTTGTAGAAGATGAGCTTGAAAAACTAGAAGAAGAAAATGTTCAAAATTGGGATTGGAGTAATTTAAAGCAAAATATTTCTTCGCATTTATTAGTTGATGTGAACTTAGAGGCTATTCAAAAGCATATTGATAGTGACGATATTGGGATTGATGATGTAAAAAATTATATTACCAGTAAGGCGAGCGAGGTATACTCTACTAGAGAATCTCTTATTGAGCCTGATATACTGAGAGGTTTTGAAAAGTTTATTTCTTTACGTACTATAGATGAAAAATGGAAAGATCACTTATATGCGATGGATCAGCTACGAGAAGGAATCAATCTAAGAGCCTATGGACAAAAAAATCCACTTCTTGAATACAAGTCAGAAGGATTTCAAATGTTTCAGCAGATGATGGTTGATACGACCTCGGAAACGGTTAAGCGTCTTTATAGGACTCAAATACAAGGCATCGATTCAAGGCCAAACAACCTTAAAAATAATACTTCAAATATTCAGGTAAGACATGATGAATCACAGGGAATGGGACTTAATACTCCTTCATTGCAGGAACAAGCTGCTAGCTCATCCGGCGCATTGAAATCACCAGTTAAGGCAGATGAAAAAATAGGAAGAAATGAAAAAATTAAATTAGTAAGTCCAAGTGGAAAACAAATTGAAGTCAAATTCAAAAAGCTTCAACATTATTTAAATCAAGGTTATACAAAGGTATAAAAATTATGTCTAAAAAGTCAAAATGGGGTTTTGCAACAAAATCAATCCATATTGGAAATAAGGCCAATAAAGAACATGGTTCTATAGCTCCTCCAATTCATTTAACATCAACCTTTAAACAGGATGGCGTAGGTCAAAATCGTGGCCATGACTATTCACGCGTTTCTAATCCTACGCGCAGTCGACTAGAAGAAAACCTTGCTGCGCTTGAAGGGTCAAATTATGCAGTATGTTATAGCTCAGGAATGGCTGCAACAACAGCACTTTTCCAATTATTTGATAAAGATGACCATATATTAGTCTCAAGAAATACTTACGGTGGTACGTATCGAATGGCTATGAATGTTTTGAGTCGTCAAGGCATAGATTTTGAATGGATAGATACTAGAGACCCTCAGAATATCAAAAAAAGGATTAAAGAGAATACAAAGCTTGTTCATGTTGAAAGCCCAACCAATCCTCTCCTTGAATTATGTGATATTGAAGAAACAGCAAAAATTTGCAAAAGTAAGAATGTTTTGCTAAGCGTTGATAATACATTTATGAGCCCATACGGTCAAAGACCGCTTGAGATTGGTGCAGATATTGCTATGCAGAGCTCAACGAAATCACTATCTGGACACTCAGATATTCTTGGAGGCGTCTTGACAACTAATAATGATGAATTACATGAGCGATTGCAATTTATGCTTAAGGCAACCGGGGGCGTACCTAGTCCTTTTGATAATTGGATCACTCTTAGATCAACGAAGACTTTAGCGCTTCGCTATCAGAAAGCATCAGATAATGCGCTTGCGCTTGCAAGCTGGTTAGCTACTCTTACAAATATTCATAAAACTATTTATCCGGGGCTGAAATCTCATCCTCAGCATGATATAGCTACTAAACAACAATTGAGCCCTAATGGTGACGTGGTGTATGGAGCCATGCTTTCAATTGATGTTGGAAATATTAATGCTAGGGATGAATTTCTAAAGAAAATTGAAATATTCCAATTGGCTGAAAGCCTAGGGAGCGTAGAGAGCTTAGTTTGCATACCCTACTTTATGACTCATGCTGCGGTTCCTGAGAGCACTAAATTAGAGATGGGAATTACTGAATCTCTAATTCGCCTTTCCATAGGTATTGAAGATTTTAGTGACCTTAGGACAGATTTAGCTGACGCACTAAGTTAAAGAAATAAACTACTTAACTATTTCCTTAAGCTATTCAAACTTTGTAATTTATATAATTCAATACAGGATATAAAATTAATGTAAGCCGCGGTGGTGGAATTGGTAGACACGCTGGTCTTAGGAACCAGTGCCTTATGGCGTGAAGGTTCGAGTCCTTTCCGCGGCACTTTTAATTATTGTTATGCACGAATCTCAATCTGAAGAAAAATCAATTCTCAAGGTAGTTATTCATAGTTTTTTTGTTGTCCCATTGGTTATTGCAATTTTTGCTGTAATAATTTTTTTGGTAATTCGAATAATGACTACTGAGCCAAACTCTGCTCGAGATTATCTTGAGGATGTAAAAATTGGTGGCACGACCAAAAGATGGCAAGGAGCCTTTGAGCTTTCAAAAATGCTATCGAATCCTAAAATGATACCTAAAGATGATCTTTTTGCTAATGAATTGATTACAACTTTTGAATATTCCTCCAATGATAGAGATGAGCGAATTCGTCAGTATCTAGCAATTGCTATGGGAGCAACTAAAGATGAGCGCTATGCGCCAACTTTGATTGAAGCGATACAAAGCTCTGATGTAGGTGTTATTCAGGCGTGTGCTTTTGCATTAGGAAATATTGGAAGCGCTGAAGCCATTGAGCCATTAACTGAGCTACTTGATGAGCCAGATCCTCAAGTTCGACTCCATAGCGTTATAGCTCTTGGTAAAATCGGTGGACAAGCTGTTATTCCTTATCTTAAGAAAATGTTAGCAGATATTGAACCCAATGTTAGGTGGGATGCAGCCATAGGATTGGCTAAGCAAAAAGATTCAAGCGCAAGAACGATTTTATTAGACCTCTTAGATAGAAAGTATTTAAATTCATTTCCCAATATAGATGAAAAAGAAAAAGTGCAGGTTATCTTGGTTGTAATGAGTGTTTCACATTTTATTCAAAATCAGGAACTTAAATCTAAATTAGAATTTCTTAAGAATGAGGATTCAAACTTAAAAATTAGAGAAGCTGCTAGAATAGCGCTTGAAAAATATATTATCTAAGTGTTTACATAGATGTTAGAAAAATCAAATAAAAAAACTTCGACAATAAGCCCAAAATCTCCACCGCCTGCAGCATTGAATAAGGTTGAAAATGAATCTATTGTAGATCGCCGTACATTTTTTTCTTGGCTTTCTTTGGGTTGGATTGCATTTGTTGCTGCTACTGGTGGGTTTTTTACTATGATGCTTAGATTCTTCTTTCCTAATGTCCTTTTTGAGCCAGTCCAAACATTTAGAGCTGGATATCCTGATGATTATACAGTTGGTGAAGTTGATCTTAGATGGAAAGAAAAATATGGAGTTTGGATGGTAAGAAATGATGAAGGGATTTATGTATTATCAACCACCTGTACTCATTTGGGCTGTACCCCAAATTGGCAACCTTCTGCAAGAAAATTTAAATGTCCCTGCCATGGAAGCGGTTTTCGTGTTACCGGTATTCATTTTGAAGGTCCAGCGCCAAGGCCTTTAGAAAGATTTAAGATAACTCTTGCCGATGATGGGCAAATCATTGTTGATAAGACGCAAAAATATCAACAGGAAAAAGGTCAATGGAATGATCCAGAATCATTTTTGAAGGTATAATATGTCTGATAAGAAAAATATATTTGAAAGAATAGCTCAAGGTCAAATTTGGAAATCTATCTTCAGAGGTGGAGGTACTCCAAAAACCAGACGTCAGCGAATGATGATTGTACTAAACTCTGTATTTCTTCATTTGCATCCCGTTCGACTACCTAAACATGCTGTTAAGCTCAAATTCACTTGGTGCATGGGAGGATTGTCGTTTTTTATTTTTCTAATATTGACAATTTCTGGAATATTATTGATGTTCTATTATAGACCCACGATTGAATACGCTTATACTGATATTATGGATTTGACTGAACAGGTTCCATTTGGAATAATGCGAGAAATTCATAGATGGGGCGCGCATGCTATGGTCATCACTGTATGGTTGCATATGTTTAGAGTATTTATGACAGGATCATACAAACCACCTAGAGAGTTTAATTGGGCTGTTGGTGTAATTCTGCTTGTTTTGACATTATTATTAAGTTTTACCGGATACTTGCTTCCTTGGGACCAATTAGCAATATGGGCTATTGCGGTGGGCTCAAATATGGCAGGAGCAACCCCTTTTCTGGGAGCCGAAGGTCCAGGGTCATCATTGCTTGCTATTGGAGATATCAATTTTATTACCAAGGCAAGTGACGCAAGGTTTGGATTAATTGGCGGTAGATTTTTAGGTGAAGCAACGCTGTTAAGATTTTACGTTCTTCATTGTATAGGGTTGCCATTTATTATTATGATATTCATGGCTGTTCATTTTTGGAGAATACGTAAGGACGGAGGTATCTCTACCCCAGTGTAGCTGCTATGGAAGGTTTTAAGTCACTAATCAATTATATTTCTAATCCTACTATACTGGTTACTGCGGTTATTGTAGGATTTCCTTTTATTTTTCCACCTTCAAATTGGTTTTATAGAATCCACAAAAAACTTGGATTAGATAAGCTATGGACAATGAAAGGTTTAATTGTAATGACGTCAGTTACGATTGCCTTTTTTATATTTGGACTTGGTGATGATAATTTTAAGAAAATTGTTTTAAAACCTGATAATGTTCCAATATCAGGCCTCATTATTTTATTGATATTTTTTACCTGGTTAAGTATGCACCAGGCATATAAAAACGACAAACTTATTGATCAAGGAAAACCTGTTGATGAGCATTATGAAGCACCCAATGACAAGGTACTCGTTTGGCCAGATTTAGTTTATGTAGAGCTTATCTCGTTGATTTTATTTTCTGCATTCATGTTGATATGGTCTATTGGACTGCCGGCTCCATTAGAACAGCCAGCTAATCCATCCGAATCTCCAAACCCAGCAAAAGCTCCTTGGTATTTTTTAGGCCTACAAGAAATGCTTGTATATTTTGATCCATGGTATGCTGGTGTTGTGTTACCTACATTTATTATTATTGGTTTAATGGCAATCCCTTATATTGATTCTGATCCAAATGGTTCTGGTTATTTTAGCTACAAAAACAGGATGCTTTCTGTTTCGATCTATCTTTTTGGATGGCTTGTATTGTGGAATGTTTTAATCGTTATTGGTACGTTTTTAAGAGGTCCGAATTGGGGATTTTTTGGCCCATTTGAGTATTGGGACCCCCATAGGCTTGAAGCTCTAACCAATGTTAACCTATCCGAACTTTTTTATGTTAAATGGTTTAATACTGGCCTACCATCTAATATTTTACTGAGAGAAGCGCCAGGCCTTTTTATAGTATTTATTATTTTTGCTGTGTTACCTCCTTTGTTTGCAAAGACGCTATTGAAAAGTTTTTACGATAGACTAGGTAGCGCTAGATATACTATTTTTGTAGTGTTGATGCTTTTTGGTGCGTTGCTGCCTATTAAAATGTATCTCCGCTGGTTCTTTAACCTAAAATATATTATTTCGATGCCTGAGTTCTTTTTCAATTTTTAATTTATTGATATATGCCGATTAACCAAGAAGAAAGATATTATAATGTATTGAAACTCAATAAGTGGTTTGCTATATCCAGTTTACTGTTTACCGCTTTTTGGATTATTACATTTGCAGATGACTATAATCGGCCATGGAAAAAGTATCAGTATGAATTTAGAAAATTGGAGATTGAAAATGTTAAGCAGAAGCTAACTAGTCAAGAATTAATTCTTTCTGAAAATTCTGACTATCAAAATCTATTAGATGAATTAGAAAAAAGACAAATTGAACTAGTAAATCAATCTGATAAGGTTGAAAGAATTCAAGTGCAAATCAATAATTTAGATGCTGTTCTTTATGAGTCAAATCAAGATTATCAATTTGCTAAGGCGGACTTCGATGCGGCAAAATATGCTTTAGAAGAATCTCAATTCGGACATGGCGATCTTGAAAAAGCAAAAAAGACTTACAGCAGACTTAAGAAAAAAACAGATACCGCATTTTTAATTGCTGAAAAAAATCAGTCCCTAGTTGATAGCCTTGATCAGGAATTGAAAGTAATCAATTCATTCATCAAGCAAACTAATGACGCGCTATATGCCATTGATAGTGAAAAGCAACTATTAGAAAGGCAGTTGTCAAAATTAGATCCTGAAGCAATGAGTTTTGCCAATAAAATAGCCAATATCGTTCGAGACGTTCCTGTCGTAGACTTTATTGATCCCTACTATGAAGTAAAACAGACAGTGGTAAATGACCTTGAGGATGATCTTGTGTATATGGGCATGCCTAAAGTAGATAGATGCATAACTTGTCATATGGGTATTGATAAAAAAGGATTTGAAGACGCGCCTCAACCATATACCACCCACCCAAGGCTAGAAGAGTTTGTAGGGGGAAATTCACCTCACCCAACAAGCGAATATGGATGTACAACTTGTCATGCAGGGCGAGGAAGGGGTACAGATTTTATTTCTGCAGGTCATATGCCAAAAAATGAAGAGCAAGCTAAAGACTGGCATGATAAGTATGGCTGGGAAGCCTTGCATTATTGGGGCAATAAAATGCTACCAACGCAATACGCAGAGGCTGGCTGTTTCAAATGTCATAGCGACAATATGCCAATTAAGGGTGCTGAAAAACTTAGTCTTGGAATGTCAACTTTTGAGAAAGCTGGATGTTATACTTGTCACAGCATGGATCGGTGGGGAGAAGATTATCCTAAAGCAGGCCCTAGTTTATATAAAGTTGCATCAAAAACTACTAAAGATTGGACATATCGCTGGATTATGGAGCCTCGAGCATTTCGCCATAATACCTGGATGCCTCATTTCTTTAAGAAAGGAAATAACAGTAGCCCCAAGGATTTACTTAGAACCGAACAAGAAGTCTTGGCGATGACTGAATATTTATTTGCCCAATCCTCTAAATATGAAAAGCGCAATAATAAAAGCGGTGATCCAGAAAATGGCGCATTATTAGTTTCATCTCTTGGCTGTATGGGCTGTCACCAAATTCAACCTGAAGCAGACCCAAGCTATGAACCATCTTTACAAAACCTAAGAAAAGAACAGGGACCAAACCTAATAGGCATTGGTTCTAAAACAAGCGCAAAATGGTTATTCAATTGGTTGAAAAACCCTTATAGCTATCACCCTGGAACAAAGATGCCTAATCTGCGCTTGACTGATCAAGAGGCAAGTGATATTGCTAGCTACTTAATAGTTGATAAAAATGAAAAATTTGACTCTACGCCCGTTCCTTCAGTTAATGAAAATATCTTGAATGAAATATCATCTGACTTTTTATCCCAATTAAATTCAACCATTCAGGTAAAAAATCTACTTAAAGATATGTCAATAAAGAAAAAACTTGTTTATTCTGGTAAGAACTTAATTGGTCATTATGGATGTTACTCCTGTCATAATATTCAAGGATTTGAAGATAAAAAACCAATAGGGATTGCTCTCAATCATGAAGGAAGCAAGCTCATTTCAAAGTTAGATTTTGGGTTTTGGCATGATGAAATACCCCATACTAAATGGGATTGGTTTTATAATAAAATCGATCAACCAGAAAAATTTGATTTAATTCCCAATGAAGACCATTCGGTTGGAATTAAAGAGTTAAAACCTCTTGAAAAGTCTAGAATGCCACACTTTGGATTAGAAGATAAAGAGATAGAGTCCCTTGTGACTTTAATTATGGGTCTAGTAAAAGATGAAATTCCTCAGACTAAGCTTCCAGAGAAATCACCAATGTATTTAGCTATTGCTAATGGAGAGCAATTCATACATACAAATAATTGCCTTGGTTGTCATAAGCTAGATGATGAAGGTGGAGCAATTTGGCCATCAGTAGCCGAATGGATCAAGGTAGTTGCTGATCAGACAAATTCTGAAGATATGAGTATGGTGCAAAGTTTCAGCCCACCATTATTAAATACTCAAGGAAGAAAAACACAACCTCAATGGCTGCTTGATTGGTTTAAAGATATTAGTATGGTGAGACCTCACCTGCAAGTAAGAATGCCAAGTTTTGACTATACGGATGAAGAGTGGAATAAAGTTATATCTTATTTTCAATACAAAGACGGTCAAGATTTAAAATATGAAGATGCCCATCAATTTGTTATGAATTCCTCTTCATTTAAAGCAGGAGCGAGAGTTGCTGAAATGGGTGCGTGTAATAATTGCCATTTTTACGGTTCAGAAAAACCAAAACAGGCAGCTTTAACCTGGGCACCAAATTTAACACTAACTAAGGAACGTTTGCGACCCGAATGGCTGGTAGAATGGTTTATTAACCCTCAAGACGTAATGCCTGGAACCAAAATGCCTGCGCCATATATACCAACCGAAGAACCGATAAATTCAATTAGAGAGGTTTGGGGTAGGGATGTTGCTAAAATTAGCACTGACAGCACGCTGCTTTATAAGGCGCTTATAGATTGGATGTGGGGTATGGGCGGAAAGAAGGATGTATCAGATATAGTAAGACGTCATATTAATTCTGAAGGATATGGATTTATTATTGAAGAAGATGATGAATGGGGAGATGATGATTGGTAATATAATTTCTAAATAGATTGTTATAATAAAAAAGCCTCGAGTAACGAGGCTTTTTTATTTAGTATAATTGATTGAGTAGATTATTTCTTCTTTTTCTTTGGCTGAGTGAATTCAAAGTTAACTTCTGCTTTACCGGATTTAACAGTCACTCTTTGAGAAAGAGTTCTTTTGCTTCCAAATTTTTCCTGCCATGCTACAATTTCATAAGTTCCATCAGGGACATTGGGAATACTAAAATTTCCACTTTTATCAGTCACAGAAAAATATGGATGATCAAACACCTGTGTATAGCTTTTCATCCATGGATGTACATCGCATTTTACCACAAATACATCTTCTGCTTTATCAAAAGTCACAGACTTCTCTTTCAATGTTTTAGGCATGCCAAAATTAAATTCTCTATTTACTTTTGGTAAACCATGAATGTTATGCATAGTAGCATCACTATTAAGAATCTTAATTGGCTGACCCGCTTGAACACCTAGTACGTGAGGAGTATAAACACAACCTGCCTGGTCGAGCGTTTTTGCTTCTGCTGGAGCTTTTCCATTGTATTTAACATTCTTAAGATAAACGATAACATTAGCAAGGTTTCCCTTTGCGTCAACTACAAAAGATTCAGCTTTTGCAGCTTCTTGATGAGAAGCCGCACAAACAGGATCAGCATCCATTCTTAAGCGTTTCGACTTTGGTGGTTTGCCTACATATTTCACGCTACCTTTAACTTCTCCTGCATATAAAATATTTGCCCCTAAAGAGATGGCTAAAATATTGACGATAATTTTGTTCATTATTTCTCCGAATGATTAAAATATTAACTGTATTATATAATTAAATTTAGATAAAGTAACAAAACTAAAACAACAAACTAAAGCATAATAAAAATTTAGTAAAATCAACTTTGTAGATACTTCATTGAAACCGTAAATTTTATTTAGTTATATTATAATTGAACTCGAAAATATATAACACGATAGCCCCTAAGTATAATAAATATGATTAAAGGTAATTCATGAGCGAAGGACATCATAAGCAGAGTTTTTGGTCTAAATATATTTGGTCAACGGACCACAAAGTAATTGGGATTCAATATGGAATTACCGCTCTGATTTGGCTTCTATTTGGATTTGTTCTTATTTCTATCATGCGGTATCAGATTGCCTACCCTGGCACACCAATCCCATTGATTGGAAGCCTGTTAGGTCCAGATGGGGCTCTTCCTCCTGAAACATATAATTCTATGGGTGCAATGCATGGAACAATAATGATATTTTTAGGTGTAGTTCCCTTAGCTTTTGGTGCATTTGGAAACTATTTTGTTCCATTGCAAATTGGGGCAATCGATATGGCCTTCCCTAAGCTTAATGCCGCATCCTATTGGATGTATTTCTTAGGATCGGTCATTATGGTAATTGGGTTTTTTGTACCAGGTGGAGCAGCAAATTCTGGATGGACTTCATATCCTCCTTTATCAAATATTGCAACAATGGGTCAAACCGTCTGGTTATGGGGAATGGTTATGTTGATAACATCTTCATTATTAGGATCAGTTAATATATTAGTAACTGTTATTCAGCTACGCGCTGATGGAATGACCTGGATGAAATTACCTATTTTTGTATGGACTCAGTTTATTACAGCCTTTTTATTACTTTTAGCATTTCCTCCATTGGAAGCCGCGGGTGTACTCCAATTGATGGATCGCTTAGCTGGAACAAGTTTCTTTATGCCTAGCGGATTAGTAGTAAGTGGTGGTGGTACTTACGCAGGCGGTGGCAGCCCCTTGCTTTGGCAGCACTTATTCTGGTTTTTAGCACACCCTGAAGTATATGTATTAATTCTTCCTGCTTTTGGTATTGTTACTGAAGTGATTGCTAACAATACAAGAAAGCCTATCAAAGGTTATCGATCATTGGTGTATGCGATGGTATTTTTAGGCTTTATGTCATTTATAGTCTGGGCCCATCACATGTACCTTACTGGTATGGGCACTACAATCGGAGCGTTCTTTCAAACAACAACAATGATTATATCAATCCCTTCTGTTGTGATTTTAACCGCGCTATTGCTTTCACTTTGGGGTGGTTCAATCAGATTTAATACTCCGATGCTGTTCGCTCTTGGCTTTTTGCCAATGTTTGGAATTGGTGGATTAACTGGCCTTCCCCTTGGTTTGGCAGCAGCTGACATACATCTTCATGATACTTATTATGTAATTGGTCATTTTCACTATGTAGTAGCACCAGGAACAATTTTTGCCTTATTTGCAGGAATTTATTATTGGTTTCCAAAAATTACAGGAAAACGAACGAATGAAACCCTTGGAAAACTGCATTTTTATTTTTCATTTATATTTATGAACGGCGTCTTTATGCCTATGTTTATTCAAGGACTAGCAGGGCTTTCAAGAAGAATGAATGATGGGGGAGAAACTTATGCGCATGCTGCCGGAGTAATTCATTTAAATGAATTTATGACAATTTCTGCATGGTTATTAGGTGTTGCTCAGCTGTTCTTTATCGTAAACATGATAATTAGTCTTCGATCTAAAAAAACCGGTGAATCAAATCCCTGGGGTGCGACGACTATTGATTGGACTGATACAACATCACCACCGCTAGGACATGGTAATTTTGAAAAAGTTCCTACTGTATATCGAGGCCCGTATGAATATAGCGTTCCTAATCACAAAAATGATTTCTTACCACAAAGTCAAAAAGGTTAATTAGTATGGATATTCCATTTAATGTTAAAGAGCGTCCTGATACAGGGTTATACAATGGGAAATTAGGAATATGGCTTTTTCTAGCATCTGAAGTCATGTTATTTGGTGGACTATTTTCTGCGTATATCTTTTTAAGAACTGGGGTAGATAATTGGCCTCCTGGAACGAAATATCTTGATGTACCCTTAGCCACTGTAAACACTCTATTTTTAATTTCATCATCAGTGACCATGGTTATGAGTTGGGCGTCATTAAAATTAAATGATTTTAAGAAATTTAAACTTTACTCTGGCGTTACGTTACTTTTTGCTTTCGGGTTTTTGGTAATTAAATATTTTGAATATACAGCAAAGTTCAGTCATCATTATTATCCTAGCACGAACAATTTTTTAGGTATTTATTTTACAATGACAGGTTTGCATGTTCTCCATGTACTTGGAGGAATTGTTGTAATTGGTTATTATTTTGGCCCAGGTTCAAAAATGTGGAATACAGATCCTGAGCGATTTACAAATAGAATAGAAATAGTTGGTCTTTATTGGCATTTTGTTGATTTGGTCTGGATTTTTCTTTTCCCAGTTCTATATTTATTATGAGGAATTATTTATGACACCTGAAGAAGTAAAACATCATATAAAGACATATGTCATAGTTTTTATTGCCTTGGCATGCTTAACTGTAGTAACGGTAGCTATCTCTTATCTAGATATTGGCGTAAAATCAGGAATAGCGCTTGGTTTACTTGTTGCAAGCATTAAGGCATCTTTAGTGGCGTGTTACTTCATGCATTTAATTGATGAGAAAACCACCATATACTGGACTTTAATCGCAACTGCTGTTGCTTTTTTAATTTTAATATTTTTACCGATTGGTACAATGTCGGCTCAGGCAAGGATCTATTAAATATGTCAATTAAATCTTTTCATATTTTATTTATAATTTTATCAATCTGCCTTTCATTGGGGGTAGGTTTTTGGGGGGTCAATAGATCACCCATGATTAGCATTGGATCATTTATAGGGGGTGTTGCTTTAGTCTATTATGGAATACAAGTATATAAGAAGTTTAGAACGATTTAGTTATGATTAGAACAATTGTAGTTACACTAGCCATTATTCTTTTTATCGCACCTGATATTATTTATGCATGTTCGACGTGCTTTGGCGATCCAAATGCAAAGGCAACGCAAGGAATGAATTTAGCTATTATTACTATGCTTACAATTACTGGGGGAGTATTAAGTAGTTTTATATCATTTATTTATGTGTTGAATAAAAGAGCTAAGGATTATGCAAAAACCATATCAAAAAGAAAAAAGAAAATTTAAAGCTATAGCCAATGTTAGAATTACTTAGAAAATTAGGGCTACCAACTGTTTCTGCGTCAACGCAAGGACCTGCTATTGATAATGTAATTTCACTGGTTCACTGGTTGATGCTCATACTATTTGTTGGTTGGGGAGCTTATTTTATATATACGCTTGTTAGGTTTCGTTCTACGCGGCAACCAAAAGCAGACTATCGTGGTGTGAAAAATCACTATTCTACATATGCTGAAGTAGCTGTTGCATTGATTGAAGTAGTATTGTTGATAGGTTTTGCATTTCCCATATGGGCGAGCAGAGTAAATGATGTTCCTGATACACTTGACTCTATTCAGATTAGAGTAGTTGCCCAGCAATTTGCGTGGAATATACATTACCCGGGACCAGATAATGTTTTCGGTTCAACCAATATTGATTTAGTCAATGATGAAGAACAAAACTTCATTGGACTTGATCGCACTGATGAGCATGCCAAGGATGATGTTGTTTTGCAGAACCAATTAAAAATACCTGTAAATACGCCAATAAATATTTTGCTATCATCAAGAGATGTTATTCATAACTTTAAACTCCCTGAACTTAGAGTATCTCAAGATGCTATTCCTGGAATGACAATTCCGGTTTGGTTTGAAGCAACTATGACCACAGATGATTTTCTAAAAACAATAAAAGGTACTGCACGAGAGGATTTTGAAGAAAAAAAGCCACTTGATCAATACAAGGGATTTGAAATTGCTTGCGCTCAATTATGTGGTGCACAGCATGCTCAGATGAGAGGCTATCTTACAGTTTTTGATGAAGATGGATATAAACAATGGATGGATTCAGAGCAGGAATATTTACTTGAAGAAGCAGAAGGAGATGAAGATGATTGGGGTGATGACGAATGGTAAGGCCTACATAAATTTATTTTTTTACAAGCATTTTGCTTGATCAATAATTAATAATCATTCAATTATATATAGTTTCTTTCATGAAATCATTATTTGATATCAGCCTTAGGCGTCTTTCTAAGCTACTTGTGGTCTCCACATTATTATTGATTTTTGTCGGCGCATTAGTTAAAAGTCATGAAGTTGGATTATCTGTGCCGGACTGGCCAACATCCTATGGCAAACAGATGTTTTCCTTTCCAGTTTCTGAAATGGTTGGTGGAATATTTTATGAACATGGCCATAGACTTTTTGCAACCATAGTTGGGTTTTTGACTTTAGTTCAGTCAATTTTACTAGGTTTTTCAAATCAACCATTATGGATAAAAAAAATGGGTTTTTTTGCTCTGCTATTAGTTGTCATACAAGGATTGCTTGGTGGAATGACAGTGCTATTCTTCTTACCGCCACAAATCTCAATTATTCATGGAATACTTGCGCAGACATTTTTTGTTTCAACGATTTTTATCGCTTACAGCCTTTCATCTATTAGAAGCCATAGAAACAATATTAATTATCCATTATCCATTAAACGCGGTGCAGTAATACTAACTGCCATGGTTTATGTTCAATTAATTTTAGGCGCATTAATGCGACATACTGCATCCGGACTTGCCATTCCTGATTTTCCTACAATGGGAGGTATGTGGATTCCTACTTTTTCTGATAGCATGATAGATAATATTAATGCTGAGCTATTTGATAAGAATTTAGATATGGTTTCAAAGTGGCAAGTCATTATTCATTTTTTACACCGTATGGGCGCTATCATAATCTCTTTAGTATTATCTTTCTTTATTTATAAATTTGGGAAAAATGTTAAAAAGAATTCTATGGAATTAAAGATGTTGATTATGATTTCAATAATTTTATTTATTCAAATTATCCTAGGAGCCGTAACTGTTTTATCTGAGCGGATGCCCTATATAGCCAGTTTCCATGTAGTCACTGGGGCCGCCCTACTTGGTTGCTGTACAATGTTTGTTATATTTACTCAGTCAAATAAATTAAAGGAATTAAGCTTTTGAAGCTTGTTAAAGAAAAAGCCAAATCAAAGATTAGTATTTATTTAGAGCTAAGCAAACTGAATATACTGTCGCTTGTTTTGATTGCTACTTTTCTTGGCTACTATCTTGGTGCTGAGGGAATAAGCTCTTGGAAGCATTTACTGATTACTCTTCTTGGCACAACGATGACAGCTTCTGGCTCTGGTGCGCTCAATCATTACATCGAACGTGAAACCGATAAGCGGATGATGCGAACAAAAAATAGACCTTTGCCCGCAGGCTTAATCAGTCCCTCTGAAGTCATGATATATGGAGTTTTAATGGTTTTACTTGGAACCATACTCCTGGTCTCATTGATTAATATTCTTACCGGATTTATAGCGCTTCTCACCTCATTTTTATATATAGTGATATACACACCTTTAAAAAAAGTTACGTGGCTTAATACATCGATTGGATCAATTCCCGGTGCATTGCCAATAATTGGGGGTTGGACCGCATCTACAGGAACTATTGGATCGATGGCATGGGTTTTATTTGGAATAATGTATCTCTGGCAACATCCTCATTTTTATGCGATAGCATGGATGTGTAGAAAAGATTATGCTGAAGCAAATTTGAAAATGCTTCCCGTATTAGAACCAGAAGGGAACCGTACTATGCGTCAAATATTTTGGCATTTGCTTTTAATGATTCCAATTTCAATTATTCCAGTTATTCAGGGGTCTCTTGGAATAATATATTTGTTTGGCGTGATTATCATAACTTCTGCTTTTTTTATTTCTGCATTACCATTAGCTCGAGATAGATCAAACAAAAGTGCATTGCTTTTGCTTAAAGCATCCGTTTTTTACTTACCAGTATTATTATTAATTATCATAATTGATTTAGGGGTTACATCATGAATCAAAACACTAGAATAAAAATATATATAGCCATAGCTGCCTTGCTGATTGCTACATATTTTTTCAAAAACTCTGAACCAGAGAATAACCTACCTGTAATAGGAAATATCCCTGATTTTGAATTCGTAAATAGCGAAGGAGAAACTATAACACTGACTAGCTTAAAAGGTAAGGTTTGGGTTGCTGATTTTATATTTACAACCTGCAATATGGCATGTCCAATCATGACGGGAAATATGAATATTATTCATAAAAAATATAAACAAAATGACGATGTAAGATTGGTTTCAATTTCAGTATATCCTGAATATGATACACCAGAGGTCTTAACAAAATACGCCTCACAATATAATGCAAATACTGATAGATGGTATTTTTTAACTGGAGAAGAAAGCACTGTTCAAGAAGTAATCAAAGATGGGTTTAAGATAGGGGATTATGAAGATATAATTTTTCATAGTGAGAAATTTGCTCTAGTTGATAGGTCAGGCATGATTAGAGCATACTACAATGGGATGAAAACCGAAGATATGAAAAAACTTAAAAAAGACATTAATAGCTTACTCAAGGAGAATTCATGAATAGGAAAGATAATTTTTGGATAAAGATAATTTATATAGTATCCATAATTATTTCTGGGGCAGTAGCCTTTCTTATATTGGGCCCAAGGCCAGATGGAATTAATGGCGCATTAGATGTCTCTACATTACCAACAGTCAATGCAAGCCTAAATGCTTTAACGACTGCACTTCTTATTGTTGGTTATATATTAATTATTCAGAAAAAACGTAGGCTGCATAAAAATGTAATGCTTGTTTCATTTGCGACTTCAGGTGCATTTCTAGTAAGCTACATTATCTATCACTGGTTTAAAGCAGGCCCTAAGCACTATATAGGTGAGTATACTTTAATTTATTATTTTATCTTATTTACACATATTATTTTAGCGACAATTATTATTCCGCTGGCTTTACTGACTCTTTATCGAGGATGGACAGATAATATTGTTTTACATAGAAAGATTGCAAAAATTACTCTTCCGCTTTGGCTCTACGTATCGGTTACAGGAGTTATAATTTATTTAATGCTTTATTGATATCAATTTTATGTTAATAATCATATAGTTGTTCAATCTAGAATCTTTCAGTAAGTTAGTATATATTACTTTTAAGCGTATTCAATGACAAAAAAACAAACATATTCCACAGCAGAAGTAGCAAAATACCTTGCAAGCGCTCCTAAGGCTGTTCACACATATATTTCTGATCTTGAAGAGCAGATTAGCAACTTAGCACAGATAGGCTTAGCCCTATCAAAAGAAAGAGATATGTCTAAGCTTCTAGAAATGATTTTGCTAGAGGCAAAACGTATTTCAAACTCAGATGGTGGAACCTTATACATGATGACTGATGACAAAAGGTTGAAATTTGAAATTATGATGACCGATTCTCTCAATTTTCACATGGGTGGAACTTCAGGTAAGGACATACCTTTCTATCCTGTAAAGCTATTTGATGATGAAGGTGAGCCAAATAATTCTATGGTAGCTGCATTTGTTGGAATTTCTGGAGAAACAGTCAATATTCAAGATGCATATAAAGCAGAAGGTTTTGATTTTTCGGGAACAAAAATGTTTGACGAAAAGACAGGGTATCATTCAAAATCATTTTTAACTGTTCCTCTAAAGAATCATGAAGATGAAATTATTGGAGTATTACAACTTTTAAATGCGCAAACAAACAAATCAAAAAAAATCATTGAATTTAGTTCAGAAATTCAAGGTAAGGTTGAAGCGCTAGCAAGTCAAGCTGCAGTAGCTATTACGAATAAAAACCTTATTAAAGACCTCGAGAATTTATTTGAATCATTTATTAAGCTCATAGCATCAGCGATTGATGCAAAATCTCCGTATACCGGTGGACACTGTGAAAGAGTTCCTGAAATAACAATGTTGCTAGCCGATGCTGTTCAAAAAACAAAATCTGGACCCTTCGCTGATTTTAAATTATCTGATCAGGAAATGTATGAACTAAAGATTGCAGCATGGCTACACGATTGCGGCAAGGTGGCAACCCCAGAATTCGTGGTAGACAAATCTACAAAACTTGAAACCATTTATGACCGAATCAATGAAGTTGAAACGCGCTTTGCTGTTCTCCAGCGTGATCATGAGATAAAAAGATTAAAAAAAGAATTACTAATTGAACGCGATGACTCTTTAAGTCATAAAGAAAAGAATAAAAAGATTGATATGCTGAAAAAGGATTATCGCAAAATTATCAGAAAGATAAAAAATGACCTTTCATTTGTTCAAGAGTCAAATGTTGGAGGGGAATTCATGTCTAATGATAAGAAACAAAGAATTCATGAAATTGCGCAGTATCGCTGGAAGCCTAATGGCAAGATGCAAAATTTTCTTTCTGAAGATGAGATATATAATCTAACTATCCCAAGAGGTACTTTAACACCTGAAGAAAGACAGGTTATCAATGACCATATTGTTGTAACAATTAATATGCTTGATGAGCTTCCCTATCCAAAGCACTTAAAGAATATTCCTGAGTTTGCTGGAGGACATCATGAAAAGCTAGATGGAACTGGCTATCCTAAAGGCCTTACGAAAGAAGAAATGTCTATCCAGGCACGGATCATGGCAATTGCAGATATTTTTGAAGCCTTAACTGCCCGTGATAGACCCTATAAAAAAGGTAAAACATTAAGCCAGGCCATGCGAATATTAGGCTTCATGAAAGATGATGCACATATTGATGTAGATCTCTTTGATATTTTTGTTAAACAAAAGATTTATATGAAGTACGCTAAAGGGTTTTTAGAGCCTGAACAAATTGATGAAGTCAATATATAATTAGATAATTTAAGAAATGACTTTTGAAATAGTATTTGTGCTTGGCCTAATATTATTGGCTTTCATCCTTTTTGTTACTGAAAAATTTAGCCTTGATGTAACAGCACTCCTCATATTAACCATCTTATTTACGGGTGGATTTTTAACTGTAGAAGAAGCTATTTCTGGCTTTTCAAACCCAGCGGTAATTACAATTTGTTTATTGTTTATACTTAGTCGAGGACTTCAAAAGACTCGAGTGTTAGAATATCTTATTGTGAAAATTAATAAACTTGTATCGCAGTCACGCAATCTTGGATTAGGTGTTTACTTGCTAACCATTGCCTTTGCAAGTGCATTAATGAATAATACAGCAATCGTGGCAGTATTTATGCCTGTAACAATTCGATTGGCCCATCAATATCATATGAGCCCATCAAAGCTATTAATTCCCCTTAGTTATGCAGCGATCATGGGTGGAACACTTACCCTTGTTGGTACATCAACGAATTTGATTGTTAATGCAATTTATATTGACAATGGTGGAAGCCCACTTGGAATGTTTGAGTTTGCAAAATACGGATGGGTAACACTAATTATAGGTCTGATCTATATTTTATGGATTGCCCCTAAAATTCTACCTTCACGCACTGTTACCTCAAGTTTAACACAAAGTTATCATATGGCTGGATATTTAACAGAGATGAAAATATCGGAAGATTCGCCTTTGGTTGGATCTACTTGTCAAGACCGAAATGTAAACCAAAGTTATGATGTTATTGTTCTTGATATTCAGCGCGATGGAAGACTTATAACTTATAATGTTGGAAGACAAAAATTGAAAGTTGGGGACATACTATTTGTTAAAGGGTCCGTTGAAAGTTTTTTACGGATGAAGGAAGTGGAAAAAGTAACACTTCTTACTGATGAAAAATTGACTCAAGCAGAGCTAGAGCAAGATGATAATATTTTAGTAGAGTGCATGGTAACTGATCAATCTGATATAATAGGAAAGACGCTTCGAGAGGCAAATTTTAGAAAAAGATTTGGTGCATTTATTCTTGCGATAAGAAGAGAAGGATTAATTATTCGAAAGAAAATAGCGCATGTTGTTTTACATACATATGACACTCTACTTATCTATGGAGGAAAAAGACAAATTTCAGAACTTGCTAAATCAGGTAAATTTATTCTACTTGGTGAAATGCAGGCTGATTTAGTAAAGGTACGATTCTGGTGGATTAGTATAGTTTCAATAGTTTTAACAGTATTTCTTGCTGCAATTGGGGTTTTACCGATCTTAAAAGGCGCCCTAATTAGCGCAGTAGCTTTAATGATATTTAGGGTTATTTCTCCAAATGAAGCATATGAATCTATTCATTGGCAGGTTATTGTATTAATCGCTGCATTAATTCCACTGGGCATAGTTATTCAATCATCTGGAACAGCATCTTACATTGCTAGTTCTATTACCCAGTTCGTAGATAATTTTTCTCCCTCTGTGCAGCCGTATGTATTATTTGCTTTAGTTTATTTTGTTACCATGGTTATGACGGAGGTCTCATCTAATACAGCAACTGCAATTATTATGACCCCAATTGTTATAGCAATTACCGCCGACATGCAACTAGATCCTAGGCCATTTATTTTTGGTGTTTGTTTTGCTGCATCAGCGTCTTTTAGTACTCCGGTGGGCTATCAGACCAATCTAATGGTATATGGTCCAGGTGGGTATAGATTTTCAGATTATATGAGAACTGGTATTCCGTTAGCTCTTACTTTTTGGATTTTAGCCGTATTGATTATTCCAATTATTTGGCCATTCTAAATTAGTCTGAAGAATACAGTTTTTATCTTATAAATTACCCGCGTCCTAAATCATTGATTATTCAATAATGAAAAATACTGACCAAAGAAATACTCCTTTACAATCATTTATAGAAAACCCTTCGAAGTCAATGTGGAATTTAGCAATTCCAATAATGGCAGGGATGGGCATTCAAACACTATATACAATCATTGATATGATTTTTATTGGTCGACTTGGTGGCAATGCAATTGCTGCAGTTGCATTTAACATGCCCATCTTCTTTTTTGTTATGGGTCTTTCATTTGGCCTAGGAAATGGAGTTACTGCATCTATAGCAAGGTTTATTGGTGCAAATGATAAGGTTAATGCAGATAATTCTGCTGAGCATGCCGTAGTGATGGCGTTATTGATTAGTGCAATACTTACATCTCTTGGACTAATCTATGGAGAGCAGATATTAATATTTATGGGCTGTACTCAGGATGTATTACCGCAAGCATGGAGCTATTTAAGAGTTAGTTGTTATGGTATTTCTTTTGGTGTCTTTTCTGGGTTTTTTAGATCAATACTTGCAGGTGAAGGCGAAATGAAGCTCCCAATGATTATTGCAGGATTAGGTACAGTTTTAAACACAATCCTTGACCCAATATTCATTTTTTATCTTGACTATGGAGTCACTGGTGCAGCTTGGGCAACAACAATTAGTCAAATAATTGTTTGGTGCATTTTTGTTTATATGCTATTTATTAAACATCATACCTATATAAAGTTTAAGCTCAAAGATTTTTCTCTATCTACTTACATTATTGTTGATATAATTAAAGTTGGAATTCCAGTTTCTATGTCAATGGTTATAATGGCAATCGGCCAGCTAGTATTCAATCGATTGCTTGTAAATTATTCTACAAATGCGGTAGCCGCATATCAGATTGGCGGCAGAATAGACATGTTAGTATTCCTCCCAATCTTTGGAATCGCATCTGCATTAACTACTATTGTAGGTATGTTCTATGGTGCAAATGAAATAAACAAAATTAGGATTATATCTTGGTATGGCATAAAAAGCTCATTGATTATTACCAGTATATGCTCTGCCATATTATATATTTTTGCCCCAATTGTTATTAGTATTTTTACCGCAGATTCAATAATACAAAAAATATCTATAGATTACTTAAGAATTATCTCACTATTGTTTCCATTTATTTCTATTGGTTTGACCATTGGTAGAATATTACAAGGACTTGGGCAAGGAATGCCATCTCTTATCATTACAACCATTAGAGTCATTGGAGTCGCTGGTCCATTAGCTTATTATTTCACTTTTATTCAAAATAGGCCCGTAGAATGGATTTGGTATAGCATGTTTATTTCTGGTATTTTTGCTACTATAATTTCGATAGCATGGGTTACAAATACCTTTAGAAAGCTTTCAATAGCATAGCTTTAGAATAAAGCAAATAATGAGCCTTTTAGATAAAAATAAAATAGATCAAGAGTTAGATATTTTGGCACAATGGAATTATAAAAATAATATAATATCTAGAAAATTTTCTTTTGATTCATATATGGATGGTATTGAATTTGTCCATGCCCTGGCTATAATTGCTGAAAGAGAGAATCATCATCCAGACTTATTAATTGGATGGTGTTCTGTAGAAGTAAATTACACCTCTCATGAGATTGGTGGTGTAACTGAAAAATGCCTTAATATGGCTAAACTAACTGAAAAACTATATAAGGAATAGATTTATTAATGAAATTATACTGGCATTATTTATTCATTATTATTGCACAATCTGCTTTTGGACAGAATATAGTGCTGGAAAAGAATACCATCAATGCAATGAAAGCTGAAATCCTTCCAAATATTGATGGAAGGGTTATTGATGACCCGGCTTGGAAAAATATTAATTCAGCAACAGGATTTATTCAGCAGTCACCTGATGAGGGGCAGCCTGCAACAGAAAGAACAGAAGTTAAAATTATGTTTTCTAATGACAATTTATATGTTGCTGCGATTTGCTATCATAATAATCCGGATAAAATAATTATCTCTGATGCAAGAAGAGATTCCCCATTAGATGACATGGATAGCTTCATATTTATTTTAGATACATTTAGAGATCTTCAAAATGGTTATGCTTTCGGAACAAATGCAGCAGGTATAGAATATGATGCACAAATTACAAAAGGTGGAGAAGGTGGATCAATTAGTCGAAGATTTTCAACGGGCGCTGGTGGTGGTTATAATATTAATTGGGACGCTGCATGGAGTGTAAAATCATTTATAGGTGACTTTGGATGGAGTGCTGAATTTGCAATTCCACTAAAAACATTAAGATATAATTCAAAAGAAGATCAAACTTGGGGTATAAACTTCCAGCGTGTTATTAGCAGTAATCAAGAAAAAGCCCAGTGGTCGCAAATTTCACGACAATTCACAGTAAACCGACTATTATCTGCTGGACAGTTAGTAGGAATCAAAATTCCCTCTTCAAGGAGTTATAAATTTATACCCTATGTCCTTGGTCAAACAAATGTTGTATCAGACTCATCTGATAATAGTTCCAAGGATAGCGATCTTGGATTTGATGGAAAAATAAATATTGGATCGAGCCTTACTTTAGATGTGACATATAATACAGATTTTGCTCAAGCAGAAGCAGATGAACAGCAAATTAATTTAGATAGATTTAGTCTTTTTTTTCCAGAGAAAAGAGCCTTTTTTCTGGAAAATGCTGGTCTTTTTTCAATCGGGGAAGCAGATCGCGGAGGTTCAGAGCTTTCTATGTTTTTTAGTAGGAGGATTGGCATAGGGAATGATGGCCAACAAATTCCAATTACTGCTGGAGGAAGACTTACTGGTACATTTTCAAATATGCGAATAGGCTTGTTATCAATGAGTACTAAATCAGAAGAATTTTCTATTTTTAGAGTTAAAAAGGAGATGCCAAATAGAACCTTTTTTGGTGCTATGGCCACGAATCTTCTTAATCTGAATAGTAATGGTTATTCCAATCAGGTTTATGCGCTTGATGGCCAATTAGGTATTGGTGAATTAGCGCAGGTAGATGGATTTGTTGCCACATCTAATACTCCAGATCTAGATAATGATAAAGCATACTCCTATCGATTCAGAGCCAGTAGAAATGGCAAGCAGGTTGAAACTGTCCTTTCTTATACTGAAATTGGCGAAAATTTTAACCCTGAAATGGGTTTTTTAAAACGAAGCGGTGGATATAGAAAATGGTCTGGTAGAATTTTCACCAGATTGCGGCCTGACGATCTTTTCGGCTTATTAGAAGTTCGGCCTCATACCAATTATGATGGTTTTTGGAAATTAGATGGTTTTCATGAAAGCGGGAAATTACATATTGATAGCCATTTTGAGTTTAGATCTGGTTATGAATTCCACACGGGAGTAAATTTTATTAAAGAAGGGTTATTAGAAGAATTTTTAATTAATTCAGATAAGCAAATTTCTGTCCCAGTTGGGATATATGATGAAATTGAGGGACAATTCTATATAACAACGCCTCAAACTAAATTTATTAGTTTGAGCGCAATGAATAGAATTGGAGGTTTTTTTGGTGGAGATCGATTTAATACAAGACCTACTCTTAAGGTTAGATTTGGTGATCGTTTTAATTCTGAGTTCAGTTATAATTATAATAGCGTTAAACTTCCTCAAGGAGATTTCAAAACATATCTTTCTAAAGCGAGATTAACCTATGCTTTTTCTCCTAAGATGTACTTGCAGGCGCTTTTGCAATATAATAACCAATCAGGCGTAAGTTCTATAAACTGGAGATTTATTCTTCAGCAGTCCGCAGGGTCAGGTTTATATATTGTCTATAATCAAATGGAGGATTATGATGGAATACCAATTGACTCTAAATCTAAATCACTAATTTTAAAATATAGTCAATTATTTGATTTAAGATGAAGATTCATTCTTTTTTAAAATGAATTGATGCTTTATCTTATTATCACTACAATTATATGGTCATTCTCATTTAGTTTAATTGGTTATTATTTATCACCTGAAATAAACTCCTGGACACTCGCATTTCTACGTTCATTAGTGGCATTTATATTTTTTCTGCCCTGGCTTAGGATCAATACTACTTATAGCTATATAGTTAGAATGAGCTCTATTGGAGCATTGCAATTAGGTCTGATGTATATATTTTATTTAAGTGCATACAACTACACCACAGTTCAAAGAATTCTTTTGTTTACTATAACAACACCATTTTATGTAGTATTGATTTCAAATATACTAGATAGAAAATTCAAATTACCGATTATTGCACTATCTTTATTATCAGTATTTGGAGCTGGATTACTTCGCAGTACTTATTTTGATCAAAATGACTTAATTGGGTTTTTATTGATACAATTGGCTAACCTGTGTTTTGCGTATGGACAAATTATTTATAGAAGAATAAAAATAGCGAACCCAAATCAACAAAATATAAGAAATGATTTTGCTTATTTCTTTTTAGGGGCTTTAATAGCGAGTTCAATTGGCCTAATAATATCACCGCATAATTTTACTGCTCCAGCCACATCTATGCATTGGATATTAATAATATGGCTTGGTATCGCTGCTTCTGGACTGGGATATTGTTTCTGGAATCATGGGTCAACTCTCGTTAATAGTGGAACGTTAGCTGTAATGAATAATTTAGTTATCCCATTAGGGTTATTTGTAGAGATAATATTTTTTTCAAAAAATATGAATATGGAATCTTTTGTTATTGGAGCAATAATTATTATCACATCAATTATCGCCTCAATAAAATATAGATCAGACTAAAGCTTGATAAAGATCTTTTTTGTATGCATCCAAAATAAAATTAACCAAAATACAAATACGTGGAAGATTGCAAATAAAAGAGACCCATTAATATTTCCAGCCATCGGTAAAAAGACTGTTTGATATAAATACGAATAACCTGAAATCTCATCACCATTTAGGCTAAAGCGAATTTTTAATAGAATCTTCGCCCAAATACCTGATAAGGCATATATAAAAATTGAATTTGAACCGAATACAATAAATGGGAATGTCCATTTATTGTATTTCATAATATCAATTAGCCAGATCATTGCAGATAAAATAATCGTTCCTATTCCTGCAGTATAAAGCACGTAAGAGCTAGTCCATAACTGCTTATTGATAGGAAACATTAATCCCCAAATCCATCCCAAAATTATCATTAGTGATCCCAAGATGAACATTCTCTGGCAATTATCATTGTGATCTTTTGTTGTTTTAATCATTGTGCCTACGAGAAAACCTATAATTACGGTAACCGCGGATGGAAATGTGCTTAGGAGGCCTTCAGGGTCAAACTGTATTCCAGTTCCCCCATACAAATGGCTCTCTCCAAGGATTATTCTATCAACAGCAAGTGGTAAATTAGAATTCAAGGCATACGGGTCAAGACCGCTTATTAGCCCATATGCATATAAAGCTATCCAATATAGTATTAATATAATAAATGATATTTGAACCAAGCCCTTTACATTTGCTCTTAGAATAATAAATGCAGCAATAAAATACGCAAGAGAAATTCTTTGCAATACTCCTAGAATTCTAAATGAAGACCAATCCCAATCTTGCCTAACAAATGGAAATGCATTCAAAATCAGTCCAAGGGAGAATATTGATATTGTTCGAAATACTATCTTATTAAATAATGGACCGGTTTTACAAATATCATATTTTTCAAATGAAAAACTCATTGCTATACCAACAATAAAAAGAAAAAAAGGAAAAACTAAATCTGTCAAAGTACATCCATGCCATTGCGCATGTCTTAGTGGGCTATAGACATGAGACCAAGTTCCTGGATTATTGACAATGATCATCAACGCAATAGTTGCACCACGAAAAGTATCTAGAGCTAATATTCTATTTATCTTATTCATTTATTTGAGTCCTTCTTTAATCCAAAGCTTGAATCAATAGAAATAAATTTAATCAAAATTAAACCTGGGATGGTGGAAAACATAACCCAGTAAAAAAAGTTTGTATACCCTAAGCTTTCTTGAATTGCTCCACTAAACATACCTGGCACCATCATACCTAACGCCATGATCCCTGTGCATATTGCGTAATGTGCAGTTTTATGATTACCCTCAGCAATCATCATCATATAAAGTAGATAAGCAGTAAAGCCAAATCCATATCCAAATTGTTCTATAGATACAAGGAAGCTTATAAGTGTCATATTGTCTGGTTGCGAATAGGCCATATAGATATAAACTAGATCAGGTAATTTCATTGCTAGCGCCATCCAGATAATCCAAAATTTTAATCCATTTTTTGCTATAAACAACCCACCAACAATACCACCCAATGTTAGCATTGCGATTCCTAGAGTTCCATAAATAAAACCATATTCAGATGTTGATAGACCTAATCCTCCCGATTCAAGGGAATCAAGCATAAACAGTGGAGCGATTTTTACCAACTGCGCTTCTCCAAATCTATAGAGTAAGATAAAAGAAATAATCAGTAAAATTTGAGGCTTTTTAAAATAAGCTTTAATAATCTCAAAGTATTCTTTTATAATATCCTTCTTAGAAATATTGAATTCTTCTTGATCGTTTTTAGGTTGAGGTAAAACCAATTTATGGTAGATAGCTAAAAGGATAAATAGTCCTGATAAAATTCCAAAAACTAATGACCAAGCAAGTTTAAGATCTCCAGTGATATTCTCTAATTGACCAGCAATAATGATAATAATACCCTGCCCAAAAAGAATCGCAAAGCGATAGAAAGTATTTCTAATTCCAATAAACCAGGATTGATCATGGCTGGATAATCCTAGCATGTAAAATCCATCAGCTGCGATATCATGAGTTGATGAGCTAAATGCCATAAGCCAAAAGAATGCTAGTGTATATTGAAGGGTATTAACAGTAGGAATAGTGAAAGCAACACCTGCTAAGCTTGCACCAATAATGAGCTGTGTAAGCACTATCCAATATCGCTTTGTTTTAATTATATCCACGAACGGACTCCACAGCGGCTTAATAACCCATGGTAAATAAAGCCAACTAGTATACAAAGCTATATCTGTATTGGATATATTTAGGTTTTTATATAATACTACAGATACAATCATTACGAATGCATATGGAAGTCCTTCTGCAAAATATAGAGTAGGAACCCAAGACCACCCCTTTGTTTTTGAAAAGCTATTCATCTAATATATATTTTTTGTTTCTGTACCTGGATAATAATGATTAAGTATTTGATTTGAATTTTTTCCAGATAATGCCATGCTCAAAGCACCAATCTGGCACAAACCAACTCCATGTCCCCATCCTTTACCATTAAGACTAAATCCTTGCTCTTTTTTTTCAATAGTAAATGCAGAGCTGAATAGGAAAGAATCTGATAAAAGATCTCTAATTTTGTATTCAGACTCAACAATCAAGTTCTTTTCCTTATTTTTTTGATCTATGTATATAACTTCTAAGTTGTATATCCTACCTGATTTCCCTTTTTTCAATGCTATAATATTTACAATCGCTTTTGCATGCGTATCATAATAATTCTTTAGATGGTTTATAATTGATTGATTATTAACTTCATGATTCCAATGATAATACTCTAGATCTTCATCTACAGATCCAATAAATCTTGTGATTGATTTTTCAGGAAATTGTGATGGATTGCAATAATTAACCCCTTTTTCATCACAATCATTAATTGAAATCAGATATGGAACTGGCTTACCAGACCAAACATTTTCATAATTCTCTGTTTTACCGCCACAGGATTTCGAGTATCTAGTATCACAAATAGAATTGTCAAAAATTAATACCTTACCATGTGATTGATCAGCAGCTTCTATTGATTCAATAGTACAGTTATCCATACCTTGATATCTTTGGCAGCAATCATCATTACAAACATCAAAGCCTTGCGATTCATGTTTTTGTTCAGAGCTTGCGAGTAGCCATGAGCGAGCAACTATTGTTTGTGAGATGAGAAATTCTTTCGGGCAATGCTGGCTCATCTCTGAAGTTGCAACACATTTTAGATAGTCTTCTAGTTTTAATTCATTTATGACCATTATATTATTTTCAACGATCACAAATTCGAGACTGCCCCAATATTTTATATCGACCACCTTTTCCCAATGAAATCCTCTGCCGGCTACAACTTCCTTGATCATGGAAAAATTATTGCTTGAATCAATGGCTGGATTAATAATTATTTTTTTTGTTATAACGTCTAATTCGTTTATCCTCATCTTCTCATCATTAAGAGAGATTGTTATATTAGAATTATTTTTACAAGAAGGGTAAATCTTCTCATTCGTCTCAATTTCAAAAGAATCACTATCTGATAAAACAAGCTCGATATTTTTAATATTATCAGCAGGCAGGATAATACCTACCCTGATAATAGGTTCTTTAGATGGAGCGATTTTAGAAGTCATGAAATTTCCATCCATGCTTTTGACCCTAACCCAATAATGGGAGCTTCTCTTAAGCTTGACAATACAATCCTATCATCATTTAAAAAATGTTCTTTAATAGCTCCCCCATGATGTGCGCAAAGTTCAATAAAATCAGTTTTTATTTGTTCAAAGATATTATTTCCAACTTTGGAGTTAAGATATTCCGATAATCTCTGACCAATAACTATTCGATCCAACAATATTCCATGATAGGAATGAGATTTATCAATCTTTCTTTCTACGATAAATTGATTATCCCAACCTTCATAAATTGTCCGGACTCTTTCAAAAATCAACAATGCGAAAATCTTACTGATGGACATGACTGAATTTTCTGAATGATTATTAATTGCTGGCATTGATATAAGAGACTCAATAGAGCTTCCATTGCTTGATTTTAGCTCCCAGGTTTTAGTAATCCAGCCTGACTGGCTATCAAAACTCAACAATTGATTATTTAATTTCATTCCATCTGCGATTCCAGTACCGCCACCTATATAGTAGGCATTATTTATGCCTCTGAAAAAACCGTTTATTGCAAATTCTTCACCCCATGCGCACATATCAGAATCACTTTCAATATTTGAAATATTGCTAGAAGATTCAATCGCAT
>CAYLUE010000010.1:0-39879 GCA_964386795.1 uncultured bacterium | reverse complement strand
ATAATTTAATAAAGTTAAAGATTTAATAAGGGAAGTAAAGTTAATTTTTATCATATTATGCTTAGGATATTTACTCTACTTTTCTCAATTATCTTTTTGACCTGTTCTGGAGCTGGAACAATTTCCTCTTTAGAATCATCATGGGCAGAATCTACACTTAAAAAATTATCATTAAGAGAGAAGATTGCACAAATGATGGTCTATAGAATGAATATGAAATTCATGAACTATGAAAGTGACGAATGGAAAGAGATTGAAAAGCTCATATCATCGGATGGAATTGGGATTTTGCATATTTGGTTTGGAGAGGCAGGCAGCGCACTAACTCTTTTAAATAAAATGCAAAAAGCATCAAAGGTCCCTATCTTAGTTGAGGCTGATATAGAATCTGGTCTGGGTCGAAGGTATAGTGGCGCTGTAACATTGCCACCCATGATGGCAATTGCAGCAACAGGTGACCCGCAAAATGCCTATGATGCAGGCAGAATTTCTGCTGTCGAAAGTCGAGCAGTTGGAATACATTTTAATTTGGCTCCTGTGGTTGATGTTAATAATAATCCTAAAAATCCGATTATCAATACGCGATCATTTGGTGAGGATCCGGATTCAGTTTATCGCTATTCAAAAGAGTTCATAAAAGGTCTACATGACTATAACATGCTAGCGACCGCAAAGCATTTTCCTGGACATGGTGATACAGAAACAGATTCTCACTCTGCGCTAGCTCAAATACCAAGCGACTCTGCCAGACTATGGACAGTGGAAATTCCTCCATTTAGAAATGCAATTAATGCAGGAGTCGATGCTATTATGGTTGCCCATGTTAACGCTCCTGAATATCAAAAAAATGCTGATGACCCAGCTACGCTTTCCTCATTTTGGATAAAAGATATATTGAAAAATAATCTTGGTTTTGATGGGGTAATAATCACCGATGCAATGGGTATGGGAGGGATAATAAAAAATTATTCAGATGCTTACGCTTTAATCGCTACCATTAACGCTGGTTCTGATATCATTATTCAAAACAACAAAATGAAAGAGTCGATTGATCTGGTAGAGCGTGCGGTGCTGGACGGAATCATTACTGAGGAAAGAATTAATCAATCCGTCATTAAAATTTTAAAGATGAAGGAAAAAGTTGGACTGCATAAAGATCGAGCGATATCAGCTGATAGAACTCACTTGGATATGGGCAAAAAGATTAACTTTGAAACCGCAGATGAAATAGCATCAAAATCACTTACGGTGGTAAAGAATGATAATAATATTTTACCGCTAAATCCTGAGCTTAATGAAGAAATATATGTAATTGATCTTTATGATGGACCAAACAATCATACTGAAAGCAGCTTAACTAAACAGCTTCGACAAAGTAAGCGAAAGATAAAAACATTTCAAATTGACAAATCTGATAGCTTGGCAATCGCAGATTATATATTCAATCAAATACCGGATGAAAAAATAGTTTTTGTTAATGCATTTGCTAACCCTGTAGAATGGAAGGATAATATTTTTTTACCACAAGTTGAGGCCGATTTAATTAATAGATTGATTAATAAAAGCAGTAAGGTGGTGGTGACAAGTTTTGGTAGTCCATATTTAATTCAAGATTTTCCTAGTGCGCCTGTATATATATGCGCATACAAAGGAAGCGGAATTATGCAAGACGCTGTAGCAAAATTATTAATGGGCAAATCTAATGCAAGCGGCATATTACCTGTTACAATACCAGATATCGCCAATAGAGGCTCAGGGTTATATATAGAATCACAACCATGGATGGAACAAGAAAATCCATTGGAACCGGGTACTGAATTAATGACAATTAGGGCAAATGAAATTGGAGTAGATATCGCACCAATTACAACAATGCTAAATGATGCGGTGCAAGATTCAGCTTTTCCTGGTGGCGTTATTCTAGCTGCAAAAAATGGTAAAATCTTTTTACACAAAGCATTTGGTCATCATACCTATTTAAAGAGTAATCCTACAGCAAGGGGCAATATTTTTGATCTAGCTTCAATTACGAAAGCAATATCAACTACATCGGCTATCATGAATCTTGTAGAAGAAAAAAAACTTAAACTTAGCGATAGAGTTATTGATTTTGTTCCAGAATTCAAAGGAAAGCAGGGTAAGTATTTTAAACAAAAAGAAAACACTACAATTCAGCAGCTCATAACACATACAGCAGGCCTTCCTCCATTTAAACAGTACTACTTAATGGATGGAAGTCAGCAGGCTCGGCTGGACTCTATCTTCAATACGGAACCTCAAAGAGTATCCAACGACACACTCATATACTCAGATATTGGTTTGATCGTACTAGGCAAAGTTATTGAGGTTGCATCGCAGCAATTATTGGATGAATATGTTGATTCGGTAGTGTTCAAGCCGCTTGGAATGAATTCTACATTTTACAACCCTTCTTTGGAAAAACTTCAGCGAATTATACCAACTGAAAATAGCAAATTTCACCAAAAATTGATTAGAGGATTTGTTCATGATGAAAATGCCCATAGCTTAGGTGGTGTTGCTGGGCATGCTGGTCTTTTTTCTACGGCAAAGGACCTGGCCATTTTTTCACAAATGATGCTGAATGGTGGCCGGTATGGATGGAAGAGAATTTTTATGGAAGAGACAATTATTCAGTTTACAACAAGGTCCAATGAAGTAGAGGGTAATTCTTATGGGATGGGATGGGATACTCCATCTGGAAAATCTTCAGGAGGTGTATATTTATCAAATGATAGTTTTGGGCATACAGGATATACAGGTACATCACTATGGATTGATAGAGAAAACCAAATTTTTGTCATTTTACTTACAAATGCAGTTCACCCTGACCGATCCTACAAGAAAAAGAGCTATTTTGACTGGAGACAGCGATTACATTCATCGGTATATGAATCTCTAGGCTTTACGGCTAAAAATGAAGATCTTGAACTACGGGATAGATGGAAAAGAGAAAAAAATTGAAGATAAATCACTCTTTAGTATTAATCCTGTTTTGCGTTGTTCAGTTTGCTTGCGAATCGAAAGAAGAATGGATAAATACGCTACCAAAACCATGGACGATATCAGAGAATGATTTTTCTGAAATTTTGCCAAAATTTCATAAAAAATTTCCCAACTTTCACGAACGACTTAAAGCTTTTTCAGTTTGGCAGATTGGAACACCATATCAAATGTTTTGTTTAGGTGAAGAAGTTGAGCCAGACCCAGATCCAATTTTTAGGCTAGATGTTTCGGATTGCACCGTACATATTCTTACAGGCTTAGCAAGCGTACAAAGTAAATCTTGGAATGAGGCAAAAGATAACCTTATTCAAATCCACTATAAATCTGATAATAAAGGAAGAAGTGCACCTTCATATAAGCATAGATGGCATTTTACTACCGATCGAATCCAAGATAATTATTCAACCCAAGATATTTCTAGTTCTTTATTGATGGATGATCAATTAGAGAAGCGCACAATTACGCTAAATCAAAAACAAAATGGAGATGAATTCCTAGAGCTTGATTGGTCTAAGAAAACAAGCGCGAGCTATATACCAAATGATATGCTTTCAACTGAGCTATTAAAAAAACTGCCAATTGTTGCTGGTGTCGCTTTTGTAAAAGAATCATATTTTAAGATGGGCTTGATGATTGCTCATGAAGGGATGATTGTTGATCAGAAGGATATTATACACGCATCCCAAGAATTCAAAAAAACAGTTCGAATGGATTTCATGGATTATTATTTTAATGAGGATGGTCCTCGTTTTGATGGGATAATGATCTATTCATTTCATCCTTTAGAGAGCTGAATTTTTGCACTGGATAGATCAGCTAGTTATATTATTCTTTTTGCTATCGTTTTCTATTTATGGGATTTGGCAGGCAAAAAGCAATAAATCATCTGGGGATTATTTCTTAGCCGGTAAAAATCTACCTTGGCCCGTTGCGATGTTATCGATTGTAGCAACTGAAACATCTGTTCTGACATTTATTAGCATTCCAGGTTTGGCCTATAGAGGAGATTGGTTTTTCCTTCAATTAGGTTTTGGCTATATAATAGGGAGAATCCTAGTTAGCATTTTTCTTTTGCCTCAATATTTTCAAGCTGGTATTGTATCTATATATGAGGTTATAGGACAAAGATTTGGTGAAGTGTTTCAAAAAATCGCTTCATTCATTTTTTTAATCACCAGAGTATTAGCGGATGGAGTAAGGTTTTTAGCAACTGCTGTTATTGTTCAGGTAATCACTGGGTGGTCTCTTTTTTTGGCAGTCATGATCATTGGTGTTGTAACATTGATATATACGCTTTCAGGAGGAATAAAAACGGTTATATGGATCGATAGTATTCAATTTATACTTTACCTATTTGGTGGATTAGTTTCGATTGCAATAGCAATAAACTACCTTGAATTACCTTTTTTTGATATTATTACGAATCTATCCTCGTTGAATAAACTAAGAATTTTTACTATTGAAGGTAATGTATTATATGATCCATACTTTTTCCTAAGCGCAATTATTGGTGGAATCTTCTTATCCTTTTCTTCGCATGGAATAGATCACATGATGGTCCAGCGAGTATTAAGCACACGGAATATTGAATCTGCTAAAAAAGCAATGATCGGCAGTGGAATTATAGTGTTATTTCAATTCACTATTTTCTTATTCGCTGGCTCCCTTATTTATTTAGTTACAAATAATATGGATATCCAAAAGGATCGCGAGTTTACCTATTTTATAGTCAACTTTCTGCCAAAAGGGGTAAAAGGTCTTTTGCTTGCAGGAGTTCTTTCTGCCGCAATGTCAACCCTAAGCTCTTCAGTGAATTCCCTAGCTTCTTCTACGATTACAGATTGGTTCAAAAATAAACAGAGTATTAAAACTTCACGCTTAGTTAGTCTGGCATGGGGTGTTATTTTAATTATGATAGCATTAGTTTTTAATGAAAGCAATACTGCAATCATTGTTGTTGGGCTTCAAATTGCATCCTTTACATATGGTGCCTTATTGGGATTGTTTTTGTTAAGCAAGATGAAAAGAGATTTTTCATCAATTAGTCTTATTTCTGGATTGTTATCAAGTTTGCTTGTTGTGTTTTTACTAAAATATTCTGGATTTGCTTGGACTACGTTTATCGGAGCAGCGGTAATTTTGAATATCGCAATAACGCTACTAACAGATTCAATAATTAAATTTATTTATAATTCAAATCGTTGATTGAGGGTTGTCGCTCCATAACCTTCTTCCTTTAATTTTTTCCGTTTTTCAGCAGCAGGGTCAAGCAAAGGATTGGTATGATTAAAATGAATAAAATTTATATCAACCCGATCTTTGATTTCTTTGAAGTATTCAATTGATTCAATAATAAATGGATGAGGAATTTCAGACATATTTCTGCCTGGCAATTCACCTTCATTATAAAAGGTTCCATCAAGCAAGGCATAGTCATTCTCTTTAATAGTTCCCAAAACATCGACATCCCATTTATTCCATTTATCGATATCTGGGATAAAAATTAATGATTTGCTAGGTCCATTGATTTGGAATCCAACCGTTTCGGAAAATTCATCTCGATGAGGCACTATCAATGGTTTGATTGTAAGTCTTTTATTTAGAATAATTTCCTTATTCTCTTTTAATTTATTTATTTTAACATTCTTTAGATCAATTAACTGGCTCCATGGACCATTAGTTTGTAGAAATTTCGTCATTTTGGGTGCTGTATATAATGGCATATTTTTATATCCCATTGTTTCCCTTCCTAAATGCATCAATCCTGAATAGTGCCCTATGTGTGCATGGGTGATGAATATCCCTTTGATCTTATTTTCTTTTGTAAGTTGATTATGCTGGCGTGGAAAGTCGGGCGTAGCCTCAATCATCCAAGCTTCATTTGAATTAGGGTCAACAATACCAAGAGAGGTAACAAAAAATTCTTTTTTTGAATTTGACCATCTATTAATACAGCACTTCTTATTACATCCCGCTTGGGGAGCTCCTCCATCTTGAGTGGTGCCCAGAACGATAATATATGGATTTTCAATAGGACCAGGAGAACAGCTTATAAATAATAAGAAGATCGTCAGATATAAATTATTGCGAATCATTTTATTTCTGCTAGCTGACTTACAATCTTGTCTTGCAATTCACGGAATGGGGCAGATGAGCCTTTATATCCATTCATTAATATAGAAAATGCTAGAGGTTTACTATCTGAGTTCAATATATAACCAGAGAAAGTTGTAACTCCTGATAGTGAACCTGTCTTAGCATAAATACCATTCGGTAAATTTCTATCAATCAAGGTTCCATTTTTGCCAGTGAACGACAAAATATTTAATAGCTTATTTCTGATTTCTGGCTGATGATACGCCCAGCTTAATAATGAGGTAAAATTATTTGCACTTGAGTAATTATATCTTGATACGCCAGATCCATCGCTAATGGAAAAACTAGTGGTATCCAAATTTGTTTGATCATTTAAAAAAACCTTTATAGCGTGTAATCCATTTTGCCAATTTCCTTCACTTCCATTTGATTCATAGCCTATTATTTTTACTAGTAATTCTGCTGTAAGGTTATCACTTTCAACCATAAGATTCTCAAGAATTGAGGGTAAGGATTTTGAGTAATGTGTTGCAATTTCTATTCCTGAATTAGGGTAGACACCTTTATCTAATTTTTTAATTTTCACTCCCTTTTTTAGTAACATTTCTCGGAATAGATATCCAGTATAGCTGGTTGGTTCATCAATATTTCTAATAATGGTATCTGTTGATGCTGTATCCATTACACTTCCAGTTATAAAAAATGAATTTTTATTATTTTTCCAATCACGAGTTATTTTTAGCTTTTCAAAATTTGCTGTATCATTTACTGTATAAGCCTGATTAATAATAGTATAATAGTTTGATTTAGGATATGTTTCTAAATTAATAAGATTACCGGCTGTACTTGGATTGATTATGAAATCAATGCAATTATCATTAATGGAAAGTGCGCTAATTTGCGCGGAATACCATTCATCGCCTTCATCCCACATCCAGCCGGGGCCGTATGTAAGTGAATCCATAATTGTATCATCTAGAATTAACTCGTTTATTGAGGGAAATTGTTTTGCTACGATACTAGCCAATGAGTCAAGCTCTGCTAACGCAAGGTCAGGATCACCACCACCCACTAGGTAGATTTTATTCCCATCTTTATAAATGGATGTCTTAAAAGTGTAGCTAGTATCTAGAATTGAAATCGCTGAAAGAGATGTGTATAGTTTATTATTGCTAGCAGGATTAAATAGGGAATTACTATTCAATTCAAAAATTGTTTTACCGGAATTAAGATCAACAGCTTTTATTCCAATATTTGTTTCCAGTTTAGAAGCATCGATTAATTCATTTATAGAATTTCTTATAGAGGGGAAACCGCTGGATTTATAGATTTGCGGAGGCGCATAGCAGCTACAAAGCACTAGAGCTATAATCATAGCTAGCTTTTTATTCATAAATCCAGTATTGCTTTGAAGTATTCTTATATTTTTCAAGCGGTATATTAAATTGATTCGTATTGTCAGAAGCAATTTGTTCAGAAAATTCAGCATTTCCCCATAAGCGATTAATCCCAGAAGTCTTTAGTTTAAACTGATTTGGATATTTTTCTTTAATCATATTAATTATTTCCATGCCAGTTGCAATGCTTCTGTACTTATTACGGTCTGTTATTATAATCTCTGCACCATGACATACCTGGTTTTTATATTTAGGATTATTTGCCATTCCTTTGATTGTGCTAGGTATAAATCTAACTGGCTTAAAAACAACGCCAGGCAAATTAAGCTTGTTTAATTCTATGGTTAAATCTTGTTTGTTTATCCATGGTGCACCAAACCGCTTAAATGGCTTTTCTGTTCCTCTTCCTTCGCTGAGATTAGTAGCTTCAAGCAAGCACATTCCAGGGTAAATAATAGCAGTATTTATGTCAGGAATATTTGGCGATGGCTTGACCCATGGCAGAGTTGTTTCATCATACCAGAGATTTCTTTTCCAGCCCTTCATCTTTATTACTTGAAGTTTTGGTTGATTTTCAATCCATTCTTCACCATTGATCATATACGCTAACTCACCAACCGTTAATCCATAGCGAATTGGGATAGGATAATATCCGACAAAAGTTTGAAACTTTAAATCAAGTATAGGACCTTCAATGGATTCTCCCGTAATTGGGTTTGGCCTATCAAGAACAATCACTTCCACGCCAGCATTTGATGCGCTTTCCATAACCAATCCCAATGTAGTGATATAGGTATAGAATCGTGCGCCAACATCCTGAATATCATAGAGAATAATATCCAAACCCTTCATTTGTTCTTCCGTTGGTTTGCGATTACTTCCATATAGACTGACAACTTCAGGAAGGGATTTAACTTGTCCATCATAATTAATTTTTTCACCTGCAGCAGCTTCACCAAATAGGCCATGCTCAGGAGAAAATATTATTTTAATACTGACATCTTTTTGATTCATCAGGCGTTCGTAATTTGGAGTACTAGCCGCATCTACACCTGAGTGATTTGTTACTAATCCGATAGATTTATTTTTGATTAAATCAATTCTTTCATTGAGAAGCACATCTAATCCAACCTGTATTTTTGATAAATTAACCTTAGGTTGATCCTTTTTTGATTCTAGTTCAAGCTGGTGAATTGATTTTGTTTGTTGAGAGCAACTAACAATAAGAGCTAGAAAAATAAAAAAGAATCGCTTCATTTATTTTAATAGTGTGAATTTTTTGTTAACGATTTCTCTTCCCTGTGAAAGGTAGACCATATAGATGCCTGACGGAGCCTTATTACCATCTTTCATCAGTCCATTCCAATTAAATCGTTGAATTCTTGCAGGGAGCGACAAAGCAGACATTTTATATATCTCTCGACCCATTAAATCCGTTATAGTCAGATAGGCGATTGGTGATAATTCGCGAACCTGAAACTCTATAGAAATAGAGCTATTTGAAGGATTTGGATATAATGCAGTTATGCTTAAGCCATCTGGGATCACCGGATCATCTTCATCAATTGAAGTAATAGGTGCTTCTAAATATTGAAGAATCTGCCCCATTACATCTACCCGTACTTGTTCAGGGTAGATTGCTTCAAAACCGATCGATAGATAGACTAGGCCTCCAGGTATTTTGCTATTTAAAAAATTCCCTCTAAATGCAATGCCTGCACCACCTTTGGTTTCATAATCAACATCTTTATACTTGAGAATAGTCACCGCTTCACCTAGCGGCTTAATGCCATCGGGCCAATCCACATTATAGGTTCCGTAATCTCCATTATCAAAATTAAATGAATACCCATCAAATAATGAATTAGGAACGCCTTCAACGCTATGGGTTCCATTTGTTTCTCCAGCAGCATCACTGATATATTGTGATTTAAGAATTTTTTCATAAAAATTATTATCAGACAATGTACCTTTTTCAACTAAATCATAACCTATTTCTGAACCCGAAACAAACAGGCGACCACCATTAACAATATAGTTTTGTACAATCTTTTTTTCTTTTTCATCAAAAGAAGATGTAGCAGCACCTTCTTCACCTAGTATCCAATCAACAATTGCATAATCATCAAGCTTGACAAGGCCATTAATCACAGATTCATTAGATGCAGAATCGAAGGTATAGCCATTTATATAAATGGCATTTCCATGCTCTAAGATAAAGTCAAACGAATTGGTTGTTCCGGAAATTCTATCAAAGCCATTTACGATTAAAGCTTTTGATCCTGAAGGTGAAGGGGTGGTCCCTAGCAGCTCTGTAAATTCACTTACACCAAATTCATTGATTGCCTTTACTTTGTAATAGTAGGCTGTATTGTCTGTAAGACCTTGAATTAGGATAGGGCTTTTTAAAAATTTGCCAACTGAACGGTTCTCATTTGTATTAGAAATTACTTCTACAACTTCGTATTCTGTAACCGCATCATCATTTGTCAAATTTATATTGACAATTCCGCTCCCCAAATTTAAAATAGAAAAACCTTCAGGGATTGAAGGGGCAGACTTAACGCTAATTTTTTCTCTGAGCGCATCCCATAACTCATCATAGCCATCATCATAACCCAATGCCCAAATTCCAATTCCTGCAAGATTTTTTGCAATCACAAAATCATACTTTTTCGATAAAGAAAGACTATCATCATACCATGTTTGAAACCAATCGGGATTTTGATATTTATACCAGGGCGTTTGAGAATCATTGTCCCATTTTTTGCCATAAGATAGCGCTTTTGCTTCTGCGGTAGAGAAAACTACAGCCGATCCAGCCCCAGTGGTATTTGCACCTTTTTCACTCGATAAAGATGGCCATTCATATCCATAATAAGGGCTACCAAGTATTATTTTATTTACATTGTTACTAGTAATTGAGAGATAGGTATTAATTGTATTAGTAATGTTATAAGAACCTCCTGTAAGAGGAGCGACGGGACCGGTAAGCGTACTGCCTTTCCAGTGATAATCATACCCCATCACAAACAATCCATCACTTTCGCTTGCTAAAGAATTAAAATCCCAAGCGTTATTCCAATCAACAGCAGGTGTTGCAAGGGTTACCTGCGCATTAGGATTAGAGCTTCGTAATGAAGTTCTAAGGTTTTTTACAAAAGTAACTAAATTAGATTTTTGAGATTCGGGAAAAGATTCAAAATCGATATTTATTCCATCGGCACCAGCACGCTCTACTTCGTATTTTAAATTATCAATTAATCGATTTTGATTTTCACTACTTCCAAGTAACGTTTCGAGTTTTGATTTAGAAAAGAGAGTAACAGTTAAGACAACTTCAACACCATTTTCATGAGCTTTATTAATTAGATCCACTGCTGGCCATCCATGTAGATCGGTTAGCTCACCATTTTCATTTGCTTCCGCTGAAAAGTACGCGATTGTTGAAAGAAGATCGTAATTATAATTTTGCCATTTGGTTCCTTGCCAATAAGGATGATAGCCAAATACTTTTCTTGTTATATTTTTCTTTGTTTTTAATAATGGATCTGCTGGGCCAGTATAGGTTTTATATAAAGGCTCAATAAAGCTTTCATTATTGTATTCCAATTCAACTTGATGGACACTTTTATACGTCTGCTGACTTAACGCAACTGAAAAGAATAATACAAATATGAATCTATTATACATCGCAGTGTGAAAAAATATCGTTAATTGTTTCTCTTTTTCGGATAAGCTTATGGTTCGAATTATTCAACAAAACCTCTGCGGCTCTTGGTCTGGTATTGAAATTATGCGACATAGAATAGCCGTATGCTCCTGTATCCATAATTGCAATAAGATCACCTTCATTTAACTTTGGAAATGCTCGATCAGTAGCTATTCGGTCTGTATTTTCACATATCTGACCAGTAAAGTCAACCGTATTTTCATTATTTCCATGATTGCCAACCTTAAATATACGATGTTGCGCACCATATAATGCCGGACGCATTAGCGTTTCCATGCCAGCATCTATTCCAACAAAATTTTTATAGCTATTTTTTAATCCCGTCACTTTTGTAATAATAAAACCAGCGTCAGCAATAATTGACTTTCCCGGTTCTAGCCATAAGGATGGAGCTGTAGTTTTATCTGGATAAGCTGAATAGAATATTTTTGAAAGAGAGGAAAACATTTGATCAAAGTCTAATGGTTTTTGATCATCTTGATAAGGAACCCCAAAACCACCACCCATGCTAATGAATTCAAACTTAATATTAAGGGACGATTCAATTTTTTTGGCATGTTCAATAATAGCAGATAAAACTTCAGTAAAAAACTTTTCATCTAAATTTCCTGATCCACACATACACTGCAGGCCAAATCGCTTAATACCCATATTTTGCGCCTCTTGATATGCTTCGATAATTTTTTCAGAAGGGATACCAAATTTTGCATCTCTACCTCCGGTAATAATACCTGAATACGATCCACCACCAAAACCAGGATTCATTCGAAAGGAAATCCGATCTGGGAGACCAATTTTATTCAATCTCTTAAGAGAAGTAATATCGTCCAAGTTGATATTGCATCCTTTTTGAGTTGCTTCAATCAGATCAGTCTCTGATTCATAGTTACCCGTATAGATACATTCCGAAGGATCAATTCCAGACAGTTCAGCGGCATAGATTTCTCCAGGACTAGAGCAGTCACCCCCAATTTTTGCAAATGTATTGCGCATAGTTCGAATCAAATGGGGATTGCTATTTGATTTAATTGCATAGCAAATATGAAATTTTTCAAAACTAGCAGATAACGCATTATTTAAGCTAGTAATGTTATCTTCAATTCGCTGTTGACTGTAGACGTATAATGGAGTTCCATACTTTTTTGCAATTGAGCTTAACAGCTCTTCATTTATTATTAATTTTCTTAAGGGATGCATTTTTTATTACATAATATTATAAATAAATTTAAAACGTATTAGACATTCAAAATAATACCAAAGTAACAAGGATATTTTCATTAATTTTACCTGTGAAACAAAGTAAAAAGCTATCAAGCAAATGGGTGCTTATGTTTATTTTTATAATGTATGCCATTGTCTTTGTACTCGTAGTTTACAATCTATATAGATATAATTGGATTTTTTAATTTATCAAATAACCTTCTACTTAACATGTAGTAAATTGGATGCCTATGTTTGATGCAAATATATATAGAGATAGAAGAAATTCGCTATCCAATGAAATGGATGATGGTTTAATTCTATTATTTGGAAATAAACCCGTTCCTATGAATTATCCATCTAATACATTGCGGTTTCGACAAGATAGCAATTTTTTATATTATTGCGGTTTAGATTATGAAAATCTAAACCTAGTCATAAATACTGCTTCAGGAGAGACAACATTATTTGGCGATGATTTAACTGTTGATGATATAGTTTGGGAAGGTGAGAGAGTATCAATTAAAAAGATGGCCGAATTAGCCGGGATTGATCATTTTGAAAAAAATTCTACTATTAATCAATTCATTAATAATTCAGATAAAGTATATACTCTGCCTGCATACAGAGATGACCATAAAGCCTTTTTAAAATCTATCATAGGTTCAGAATCTTTATCTTCTTCAAAATCTTTAATTTTGAATGTTATTAAGCAGCGCTCAATCAAGACAGAAGAAGAATTAACTGAGATAGACCTAGCCTTAGAGGTTACATCTGAGATGCATAAGATTGCCATGAAATCAACCCGTGATGGATTAAAAGAACAATCAATCGTTGGCTTGATCGAAGGATATGCGCTTCAAAATGGCCGCAGGATGGCATATCCAGTAATATTTACGATTCATGGTGAGATCCTTCATAGCAATGTCTACGATAATACCATGAAATCTGGTCAGCTTGCATTAAATGATTCAGGTGCAGAATCTCCTCTGCATTATGCAAGTGACATTACAAGAACATTTCCTGTAAGCGGCAAATTTTCAGATATACAAAAAGATATCTATAATTTAGTTTATCAGATGCAAGAAGTTGCCTTTAGTTACTGCAAACCAGGGACTTCGTATCGAGAAGCTCACCTCGCTGCTGCAAAAATTGCTGTCATAGGTTTAAGTGAGCTAGGGTTGATGATGGGCGACCCTGATGAAGCTGTATCCAAAGGTGCTCATGCATTGTTTTTTCCTCATGGGCTTGGGCATATGCTCGGCCTAGATGTCCACGATATGGAAGGCCTTGGTGAAGACCTTGTTGGTTATGATGATGCTAGTAATAGAAGCGATCAATTTGGTTTGGCCTATCTACGGCTTTCAAAAAACCTTGAACCAGGATTTGTATTAACTGTTGAGCCTGGCATTTATTTTATTCCTCATCTTATAGATCAGTGGAAAAATAGCGCCAAGCATAAAGAGTTTATTAATTATGATGCGATTGAACCATTTAAAGATTTTGGTGGAGTTCGAATCGAAGACAATATTGCTATTACCAATGAAGGATACCGGTCTTTAGGACCGCATATACCAAAAACGATTAATGAGATTGAGACCCTAATGCAGTCATGAGAAATTTTATTTGGCTGTTTTTATCTTCCTTCGGCATTATGTTTGCCATACTATCCTGGCTCCAAGAATCACATATTATCTCTAAAGAGATAGGCTCATTAAAAGGTTTGCTTGCAGTCTTATTAGGGGCATTACTGTATTATATCATTCCTAGAAAATTTAGTTGAGCTCATTATAAGTTGCGATGTCAAACGTTTTTAATACTCCCCCACCAAAATTTAATGAAGCACAAGTAGTTGAAATTCTTTCAGAACATTATGGAATAAATGGTTCAATTAAAGAACTTATTAGTGACCGCGATCAAAATTTTAAAATTATAACAAAAGATCAATCATATGTGCTCAAAATAGCTAACTCAGCAGAGTCTAAAGATATCCTTGATATGCAGAATCTGGCGTTGAATCATATTATAAATAAAGATTCATCTTTAGATATTCCCTATCCAATCAAATCTATAAATGATGAAGAAATTATTTATACTGAAAATATGGATTGTGGGTATTATTTAAGATTATTATCATACGTTGAAGGAAAATTCTTAAATGAAATTAAGCCAAATAATAATTTACTGTTCTCCCTTGGACGGTTTCTAGGATATCTTGATCAATTATTAGAGGACTTCAACCATAATGCTACTGATAGAAAATTTATTTGGGACGCAAAGCAGATTGATGTTTTATCTCAGCAGCTTAAGCTTAGCGAGGATGACGCGCCATTAATTTCTTATTACATAGATCTTTTTAATGAACATATCATTGGTCAAGTAGATGCGCTTGGAAAAACAGTGATTCATAATGATGGCAATGACCATAATGTAATTATTGGTCATGATGAAAAAATAAAAAGCATTATTGATTTTGGAGATATGATCTATTCATATAAGGCGCTTGAACCGGCCGTATGTATGGCATATATCGCGATGGAAAACCAAGACCCGTTTCCCTTAATTGCTCCATTATTGAAAGGCTATCATTCAACCAACCCCCTTTCTGTTTTTGAATTAGAATCGGTGGTGTATCTAATGTGTTTACGTATGTGCATTACCATTAATATGTCAATTTATAGAAAGCAGTTATTTCCTGAAAATCGTTACATTTCTATTTCAGAAGATAATGCGCGAAAATTTCTTGAGAATATGAGAAGTCAAAATATTCAGAAATGGTCAAAAGATCTTACAGAATATGCTAAATCATAAAGAAATAATTGCACTTCGAAGAAATTTATTAAGCCCATCATTAAGCCTATCCTATAGTGAGCCTTTGCACATTATTAAAGGTCATGCTCAATATCTTTTTGATGCAAATGACAATCGCTATTTAGATGCGGTAAATAATATTCAGCATGTAGGGCATTGCCATCCCAAAGTTGTGGAGGCAGCCAAAAAACAATATGATTTGCTAAATACAAATACACGTTATCTTGATGAGACAATTGTCAGTTATGCACAAGCACTAACCAGCCACTTACCTGATGGTCTTAATGTTTGTTTTTTTACCAACTCTGGAAGCGAATCAAATGATTTAGCACTTAGGTTGGCCCGGATTGCAACCGAATCAATAGAGACAATCGTTCTTGGCGGCGCATACCATGGGCATGTTTCATCCTTGATAGATATCAGCCCATATAAGCATAATGGAAGAGGTGGAAGCGGACCCCCTGGTTATGTACATACGGTGCCAATGCCGGACTCTTTTAGGGGGAAATATCGCGGGGAGAATGCTTTGGATGGATATCTTAATGAATTAAAAAATATAATAGATAATATTAGAAAACAGGATAAAAAGGTCTCCGCATTTATGGTGGAATCAATCATGGGCTGCGGTGGACAATTAATACTTCCCCAAGATTTTTTAAAACAATCCTTTGATCTAGTTCGTAATGCGGGTGGCATATGCATAGCAGATGAAGTACAAATAGGTTTTGGTAGGGTAGGGACAAATTTTTGGGGATTTGAAACCAGCGGTGTAATTCCAGATATCGTTACGATGGGAAAGTCTATGGGGAACGGACATCCATTATCTGTAGTTGTTACAACAAAAAAAATTGCTGATAAATTTAATAACGGTATGGAATATTTTAATTCATTTGGTGGAAATCCAGTCTCATGCGCAGTTGGCAATGCAGTATTAAATGTTATTAAAGAGGAAGGGATGCAGCACAATGCATTAGAAGTAGGTTCATACCTACTCAACGAATTAAAAAGTTTACAATCAAAACATTCTATTATTGGCGATGTAAGGGGTATGGGTCTGTTTATTGGTATTGAGCTAATTAGAGACATAAAAAACCTAGAGCCAGCTGATGCTGAGGCTAAATTGGTTGTCAATCAAATGAAGGATCAGAAGATTCTTCTAAGCACTGATGGACCAGATCGCAATGTGATCAAGATAAAGCCACCAATGATTTTTAATAGGGAAAATGCTAATGAATTGATATTAAAATTATCCGATGTTTTAGGTAATATTGATTATGAATAATAAAAGAATCCTATTCTTCTTGCCCATTATATTTTTCATCACAAGTTGTGAGCAATATGGAAAGTATGAATGGGAAAATCCAACTATTATTGGTATAAATAAGTTACCTCCAAGAGCACACTTTACTACCTATGAATCTGAGTCTCTAGCCTTAAAAAATGATCCCGCACAATCAAAAAACTTTATTTCATTAAATGGGAAATGGAAATTTAATTTTTCAAAAAATTTCAAAGATAGACCCGAAGAATTTTTTGAAATGGGCTATAATGATAATAATTGGAATCAAATTATGGTTCCAGGTAGCTGGGAGCTACAAGGATGGTCTTACCCAATCTATCTGGATGAAGAATACCCATTCCCTGCTAATCCGCCATTTATTCCTCATAAAATAAATACCGTTGGTTCATACAGAAGAAAGATTTCCATACCGCAAGAATGGTTAAAAAAAGATGTCTTCTTGAAATTTGGAAGCATTCGCTCTGCTTGCTATGTTTGGTTTAATGGAAAATATATCGGGTACTCTCAAGGGTCAAAAACTCCATCAGAATTTGATGTCACTGAATTTATTCAGGCAGGTGAAAATCAAGTTGCCGTTGAGGTATACCGTTTTTCAGATGGATCTTATCTTGAAGGTCAAGATACTTGGAGAATTAGCGGCCTTGAAAGAGATGTGTCTTTATACGCTCGTGAAAAAACAAGAATTAATGATTTTACTATTCACTCAACCCTTGATGAGACTTACCAAAAAGGTATATTTAGAATTGAAATTGATTTATTAAATCATCTTCAATCTCAAAGTAAAATCAGTGTTCGGGCGAAGCTAACGGATCCTTTAAGGAGAAATCTAACTATATTTGATTCTACCAAATATGTAGTAATCGATTCATTATCAAACATGTCTTTTCATCATAATATCCGCCGTGTTAAACCGTGGAGTGCTGAAAATCCCTATCTTTATAATCTCCAACTTTATTTGATGAAAGAGAGTAAAATTATAGAGACGCTCACTCATCAAGTTGGATTTAGAATTGCAGAAATAAAAGATGGAAAATTTCTACTTAACGGTATTCCTTTAACTCTACGAGGAGTTAATCGCCATGAATGGGATCCAAAAAAGGGAAGATCTATTTCAGAAGATTCGATGATAGAAGATATAAAACTGATGAAACAAAACAATATTAATGCTGTAAGAGCATCGCATTACCCAAATCATGAACGATGGTACGAGTTGTGCAATGAATATGGACTGTACGTTGTTGATGAAGCTAATATAGAATCGCATGGGATGGGATCGCATCCCAAAAGCTATGGTTTTATTGCTAATGACCCTGCATGGACAGCGCAGTGGATAGATCGAGGCAATCGGATGTATGAAAGAGATAAAAATCAGCCTTCAATTATTATGTGGTCAATGGGCAACGAAGCCGGAGATGGTCAAAATTTTAAAAAATTATATAATTTTTTAAAAACTAAAAAAGACACTCGTCCAGTTGTATATGAACCAGCTAAAGATAAACAACATACAGATATTGTATTTCCAATGTATAAGAGTGTTAATGCAATTAATCAATACGCAGAATCTCAACCAGGCAAGCCGCTCATTTTATGTGAATATGCGCATGCCATGGGAAACAGCGTTGGAAATTTAGTTGATTACTGGGATACAATAAATCGGCACGAATCACTTCAAGGGGGCTTTATATGGGATTGGGCGGATCAAGTCTTAACTAAAACAGATTCTAATGGAAAAGAATATTGGGGCTACGGAGGAGACTTTGGAATTGAATATGCCGAAAACGATTCAAATTTTTGTGCGAATGGTTTGGTTGCAGCAGATCGCAGTTTAAATCCTCACATTTTTGAAGTAAAAAAGATTTATCAGCCTATTTCATTTAAGTCTATTGATTTAGATAGAGGTGTGATTGATATAACAAATAATTATAATTTTTCTAATTTTGATAATTTGGATTTTGCATGGTATATAAAAGGTGACGATAAGACTATATCATCAGGAAGACTTAATTCACTAAAGCTTGAGCCAGGAGAGTCTAAAGAAATATTTTTTAATACCTCAAATATTGTGGTTAGGCCTGGGGTTAGATACTATTTAACCATTGAAGCTAAAACCAGAAATGCAAAACCTTTGGTTTCCAAAAAACATTTAGTAGCCTGGGAGCAATTTGAACTACCATTCTATATACCGCTAGCTCCTAAGGTAAATAATGCAGTATCAAGTATCGATTATCTTGAATCTCAGATAAAAATAGAAGTGCAGGGAGTAGATTTTAATCTTGTTTTTGATAAATCATCAGGATTGCTTGAGCAGTATATTGTTGGCACTACAAATTATCTAACCAAACCATTAGCCCCTTATTTCTGGAGAGCTCCAAATGATAATGATCTTGGAAACAAGATGCCTAAACGTACAAATATTTGGAAAGATGCTGGGGCTAGAATGAAGTCTCTTGATTTAAATGTTATCAAGACTGAAGGGCTGGTAACCGTTTCCTCAGTTCACATAGATAGCCTAACTGGTACTATACTTAATACAGTATACAATATTGATGGAGATGGTGCCGTAAAAATTGATCGAAAAGTAGAAATAAAAAATAATGACTTACCTGAAATACCTCGTATTGGCGTGAAGCTATCCCTTAATGGATCTTTTAGTAGGGTTAAGTGGTTTGGTAGAGGTCCTCATGAATCATACTGGGATAGAAAACAATCCGCTGCTATCGGGATTTATTCTGGATCGGTATGGGAACAATCATTTCAATATATAAGACCTCAAGAAACTGGAAACAAAACAGATATTTTCTGGATGGCGGTTTACAATAATGATAGCGGCTTGATGGCAGTTGGCTTGCCAAGGTTTGATGGAAGTGTGCATCAGTACCCCTATGAAGATCTAGACTATTATCCCGGTAGTCAGCGTCACGGAAAAATTGATATTACACCACAAGATCAAACAGATTGGTTAATTGATTACAAGCAGATGGGAGTTGGTGGTGATAATAGCTGGGGCGCTAGGCCAATGAAAAAATATACACTATATCCTGGTGTTTACGAGCATTCATTCTTGTTGATACCATTTCAAATTGGAAAAAATTTAACCAGCCTCTCTAAGAAACGAATTTAATTAAGGAATAATTAATGAATACCATTTCAATAGTAACATTTATTCTTGCGACAGGGTCTGTAGCGTATTTCACATACAGGATTGTTCAAAAAATGAAAAAATCTAATAATGCTACTGAAGAATATTTTACGGGTGGACGTGCGCTTACCTGGCCTGTTGTGGCTGGCTCCTTACTACTTACCAACCTCTCAACAGAGCAACTTGTTGGATTAAATGGAGATGTGTTTGGCGATAAGGCTATGGTGGGTTTGGCCTGGGAAGCTCTTGCAGCATTTGCGATGATAGCGACAGCTTTGATCTTTTTACCTCGTTATTTAGCAAGTGGATTTACCACAACACCTGCTTTTCTTGAAAAAAGATTTGACAAGACTACACGCTCAATGGTTTCGGGACTATTTTTGTTTGGCTATGTGACTGTGCTTTTACCCGTGGTACTATACACTGGTTCATTGGCATTAGAGCGTATGTTTAGCTTGAGTATTCCATTATGGCTAATTATTATTTTGATTGGAACCCTAGGAAGCTCTTACGCGATTTTTGGGGGTTTAAAATCAGTTGCTGTTAGTGACACTATTAATGGCGTAGGTCTACTGATAGGAGGTCTAGCAATCCCTTTTCTTGGCCTTTCTGCTCTTGGTGATGGATCTTTTTTTAGTGGGGTTTCTACGCTCTTAAATGATAAACCTGAGTATTTGAGAGTTTTGGCTCGTACAAATCTCGAAGGGAAAACGGTATCGGTTCCCTGGCCAACTTTATTTACTGGTATGATGTTTATTCAAATCTTTTACTGGTCTACCAATCAAGTTATCGTACAAAGAGCGATGGCGGCAAAAAGCTTAGCTGAAGGACAAAAAGGAGTGCTTTTTGCATCAGCAATGAAGCTAGTAGGTCCTTTAATGTTGTGTTTGCCAGGCATTATTGCTTTACATATGACCGAACTACCAATTGGGAGGCAAGATCAGGTTTATGGAGCCTTAGTAAGATATGTATTACCGGATTGGTCACTTGGCCTTTTTGCAGCGGTTCTAATGGGCTCTATACTAAGCTCTTTTAATTCTGCGCTTAATAGCGCTTCTACACTTTTTTCGCTTCAATTTTATAAGGGCTATATCAATAAAAATGCAACCGGAGATCAAATTGTTAAAACTGGAAAGCAATTTGGGATTCTACTTGCGGTAGCCTCGATGATCATTGCCCCTTTATTAGCGCAGACCCAGTCTATATTTCAGTACCTCCAAAAGGTTAATGGGCTATATAGCGTACCTATTATTGGCATATTTTTGCTAGGCATAACTACAAAGCATGTCCCTGCGGTGGCTGCAAAAGTTGGCATGGTTGTTGGTATGGCGATCTATGCATTTTTCTCATTTGAGAATATTCATAATGTACCCGATTTCTTTGCCGATGGATCAGGCGATCTACATTGGCTGCACGGATATTTTATAAGCTTTGTTTCTGCAGTCTTGGTGATGCTCGCCATAGGAAAGTATCAGCCAAAAACACCCGAAGAGATTGCAATCAGTGACCAGCGAGACCCAGCGCCAGTTGATATGACTCCTTGGTCAGAATCAAAGAAAGTATCTATGGGGATTATGGGTGCAACCTTTGCGATTTATCTGTTATTGTCAATGGTAGCACAATAAATGCACTACATTGATTGAATTAAATAAATTAAAACAGTTTAAGCCCCCATCTGATTGGATACAAATTCAGACTCTTGAAGCGCATACTGGGGGAGAGCCTCTTAGGGTAATCTTGTCAGGGTATCCTATATTAAACGGCGACACAATCCTAGCCAAGCGTCAAGATATCTATCAAAATCATGACTGGCTACGTACCGCTTTAATGTGGGAGCCCCGAGGTCATAAAGATATGTATGGAGCTTTGTTAGTAGAGCCAGAATCCTCCTCCTCTGATATTGGTGTAGTCTTTATGCATAACAATGGATATTCTACTGGTTGCGGTCATGCCGTAATCGCTTTGACAAAAATAATTATCGAATCTGAAGCTGTACCTATCGTAGAACCAATTACAGAAATTGTAATGGAAGTACCATCTGGAACAATCAATGCCTATGCGGCTATTGAAGATAGAAAAATTACCAAAATTTATTTTGAAAATGTCCCTTCTTTTGTTCAAGAATTAGATGCAACTATTCAAGTATCAGATATTGGAAGCATTAAATATGATCTAGCATATGGTGGAGCATATTATGCGGTTATAGATATAGATCAATTGGGAATGAGTCTTGATCGTAACTATTTAGATGAAATTATTTTGGCTGGAAAAAAAATAAAAAAAGCTATCTCAAAAAAAATAGACTGTATACATCCTCTTAATTCTGATATGAATAGCTTATATGGAACAATTTTTGTTAGCCGAGCAGATAACCCGCAATGCCACAGTAGGAACATTTGTATATTCGCTGATGGAGAACTTGATCGAAGCCCAACTGGAACTGGTGTCAGCGCACGAGCAGCAATCGAATTTGCAAAAGGCAATTTAAAATTAAATGAAAGTTTAATGATAGAAAGTGTCACCGGATCTATATTTACTGTTACTGTTCATAAATCTGCTAGTATGAAAGATAAAGAGGCAATCATACCGCAAGTTTCCGGAGATGCTTCCATGACAGGGAGTTGTACTTACTGGATTGACCCTAAAGACCCTTTGAAGAATGGATTCTTATTACAAAAAGATTATAGGAGCAAAGAATAATGAAAAGGCGCCAGTTTATAAAATCTACAACAATAGCTGGACTTGCCACTGCGTTTGCTCCAAAAAAATTATTTAGTGCGAATGAGCGACTGCAAATTGGAATCATTGGAACAGGGCTAAGAGGTCAATGGAACACTAAACTTCTTTTAGACAGGCCCGATGTTGATATTCCTGTAATCTGCGATATCGATCAACGAATGATTAAAATGGTATTAGATCTTTTTTCAAAGGCTGGAAGGCCTAAGCCTAAAATTTATGATAAGGGATCGGAAGACTATCAGAATATGCTCTCCAATGAGGATCTTGATGCTGTAAATATTGCAACACCTTGGGAATGGCATCATCCGATGGCAATCGACGCGATGAATAATAAGATGCATGTTGGCGTAGAAGTTCCTGCAGCTTTAACTATTAAGGATTGTTGGGATTTAGTTGATACATCAGAAAAAACGAATAAACTTTGTATGATTATGGAGAATGTCAATTACCGAAGAGATATCATGGCCGTATTAAATATGGTTCGACAAGGAATTTTCGGTGAATTGATTCATTGTCAAGGCGGCTATCAACATGACTTGCGCCATGTCAAATTTAATGATGGTAAAGGACCTTATGGCGGCGGCGTTGAATTTGGCGACAAAGCATTTTCTGAGGCCAGATGGCGAACACAGCACTCGATGGATAAGAATGCAGATTTGTACCCAACGCATGGCCTTGGGCCTATTAGCCCTATGTTAGATATTAATCGTGGGAATAGAATGCTCCATCTTACTTCAACTGCGAGTCAGAGTCGTGGTTTAAACAAATATATCATTGACAATGGAGGAGCAGATCATCCCAATGCAAAAATAAAATTTAAATTAGGAGATGTGGTCACAACTACGATCAAATGTGCAAATGGCCAGACTATAGTTTTGAGCCATGATACAAATTCTCCTAGGCCATATAGTTTAAATTTTCGCGTTCAAGGTACCAAGGGATTATGGATGAAGGATTCTAAATCTATTTATATTGAAGGAAGAAGTCCTGAGTCTCATAGATGGGAGAATGATGAGCAGTATTTATCAGAATATGACCACCCGCTATGGAAGCGGTTTTCAAAAGCAAAGACGACACTGAGTCACACTGGGCATGGTGGAATGGATTTTTTCATTATCCGAGCATTTGTTGAGGCAATTAAAGAAAAGCAAAAGCCGGTCATTGATGTATACGATGCAGTTAGTATGAGCTGTATTGTTCCTTTGTCTGAGCAGTCAATAAAAAATAATAGTACTTCGATAAAAATTCCTGATTTTACGCGAGGAAAATGGAGAACAAATCAACCCATTTTTGGATTGGACGATAATTATTAGATGAATATGGCCACTATAGATTGGGTTATTATAATAGCCTATTTTTTAATTGCATTAACAATTGGAATTTGGGCTTCTAAAAAAGCGGGATCTAATACAAAATCTTTTTTCTTAGCTGGAAGAGATATGCCTTGGTGGCTGCTTGGTATTTCCATGGTAGCTACCACATTTTCAACCGACACTCCTAACTTAGTAACAGATCTCGTTAGACAAAAAGGCGTTTCAGGCAATTGGGGTTGGTGGGCTTTTTTATTGACAGGCATGTTAACGGTTTTTATATATGCTAAACTGTGGCGAAGGTCTAATGTATTAACAGATATCGAATTTTATGAATTACGATACAGCGGTAAAGCCGCAGCGTTTTTAAGGGGGTTTAGAGCATTATATCTAGGTCTAATTTTTAATGTTCTGGTTATGGGTACTGTAAGTTTAGCTGCAGTAAAATTTGGAGAGATTATTCTAGGCTGGAAAGGTTGGCAAACATTATTGATCGCTTGTTCAATTACGCTAATCTACTCAACCCTAGGAGGTCTTAGAGCGGTAATCATTACAGATTTTGTTCAATTTATATTAGCAATGATCGGCTCTATCCTTGCAATGTTTTATATAATCAATTTGCCACAAATTGGTGGTATAAAAAATTTAACTCTACATGAAAATGTTATAGATAGCCTATCATTAGTACCTGATCTATCTGACCCAAGTGTATGGGTACCTGTCATGCTTGTTCCTCTTGCAGTGCAATGGTGGGCAAGCTACTATCCAGGAGCGGAGCCTGGAGGAGGAGGATATATAGCGCAACGAATGTTCTCCGCAAAAGATGAAAAAAATGCAATAGGAGCGACTTTATTATTTAATATTGCGCATTATGCCCTACGTCCATGGCCTTGGATAATTATTGCATTATCCTCTTTAATTATTTTTCCCGAGTTATCAGATATTCAAAGAGCATTCCCAGATTTACCGGCTAACAAGTTAGGGCATGATGTTGCGTACCCTGCTATGCTCACATTATTACCATCAGGGCTATTAGGTCTTGTTGCCGCCTCCTTAATTGCTGCATTTATGAGCACAATGAGCACCCAGCTTAATCTTGGAGCAAGTTATTTAGTGAATGATTTTTATAAACGTTTTATCAATCCGAATGCCAGTGAAAGTCAATTGGTCGCGATGGGAAGGATATTTACCGTTATATCAATTGTTCTAGGTGCAGGGTTAGGATTAATACTAACTAGCGCCTCACAAGCCTTTGATCTATTGCTTATGATTGGTGCTGGTACAGGATTGATTTATTTATTGAGATGGTTTTGGTGGCGCATTAATGCTTATACAGAAATTGTTGCAATGATCAGTTCTCTAATTATCGCTTATTATTTTAATTTCTACAGCCACAACCTTGAAAGCTGGCAAGAAATAATCATTGGAGCGTTATTAACCACAGCTACTTGGATAATTGCTACATTTATTACGCCCCCGGATGATGAAAAAACATTAAAGAATTTTGTAAAAAAAGTAAATCCAGGTGGCCCAGGTTGGAAAAATTATTCATCTAATCATGCGGGTGAACAATGGTCTGTACCTATTGGATTGCTTTGCATGCTATGCGGGACCACATCTGTATATGGAGTATTGCTCGGGGTTGGAAGTGTGATATATGGACACTATCAAACCGCAATCATTCTAATTGGCATATCTATAATTTCATCATTCGTACTATTTAAAGCTTGGTTCAAGCATTCTACTAATACCATATAGATGAAAGTAATTACCCCAGGTAGAATATGTCTTTTTGGCGAGCATCAAGATTATCTGGGATTACCGGTTATTGCATTAGCTATTTCACTTCACTCCTCGATTAGTGTATCCAAAAGGAAAGATAGAAAAATAATTATTAATATGCCGGATCTTGATCAGGTTGAGGAATTTTCTTTAGATGATTTAAATTACTTAAAAGATCGTGATTATTTCAAAAGCGCAATGAATGTATGCTTGAAAGAGGGTTTAGTATTTTCTAATGGGTTTGAATCTAAGATAGAAAGCAATATCCCAATTCAGGCAGGTACAAGTAGCTCCTCCTCAATCGTTGTTGGGTGGATACATCTAATTTCAAAAATAGCTGATAATCCCCCAAATTGGAATAATGAAATTATTGCCCGCCTTGCCTATCAAGCCGAAGTGGTTGAATTTAATGAGCCTGGTGGAATGATGGATCAATATAGCACTGCAATTGGCGGGTGTATTTATTTAGATCAACAACCTTTTAGCGTAAAGCAGTTACAGCCAAAGTTAAAAACGTTCGTTTTGGGAAATTCCAATCAACCAAAAGATACCATGGCTATTTTGAAACGTTGCCGTGATCAACGGATATCAATTATGAAAAAAATAAACATAATATACCCAGATATAAGTTTTAACAATTGCTCTGTAGAGCATGGAAAATCAATTCTAAATCACGATGAACAAATTTTACTTGAAGCTACAATTCAAAATAGAGAAATTTTATTTCAAGGAATCAAGGAATTGCAAAAAGGTGAAATTGATCATAACCAGATTGGGCAATTATTATCAGATCACCATTTAGTGCTAAGGGATAAGCTAAAAGTTAGTACTGAAAAAATAGATAATATGATTCATGAAAGTATCAAAGCGGGTGCTTTGGGTGCAAAAGTAAATGGATCAGGCGGTGGAGGCTGCATGTTCGCCTATGCACCAAAAAATCCAAACGATATAGCAAACGCCATTGAAAATGCAGGTGGAACTGCCCATATAATCCATGCTGACGATGGCACTAGAATAGATTAATTTCTTTATAATTAAAATAGGTATGTTATGCGCGATTTGACATTACTCGTGATGGCTGCGGGAATGGGTTCTCGATATGGCGGGTTAAAGCAATTAGATCCAATGGGTCCAAATGGTGAAACCATAATTGACTATTCAGTATATGATGCCATTCAGGCTGGATTTAACAAAGTGGTTTTTATTATACGAGAAGAATTTAAGTCTGATTTTGAAAATCAGATTACTAGTAAATATAATGATAGCATTGCTATTGAATTTGCAATTCAAGATCTTAATGATTTACCTGATGGTTATTCATGCCCTGATTTTAGAGAAAAGCCATGGGGTACAGGCCAAGCGATACTTGCTGCATCAGATATAATAGATGAGCCATTTGCTGCAATTAATGGTGATGATTTTTACGGTAGAGAATCCTTTCAATTAATTGCTGATTACTATAATAGTGATTTCTCTGGTTTTAGCATGGTTGCATTTCAATTGGATAATACTTTATCAGATTTTGGAGGCGTCAGTAGAGGCGTTTGCACTGTAAGCGATAATCATTTAATTAATATCGTTGAAACGCATGAAATAATAAAAACTGAGAATGCAATTTCTTCTAAAGGAGCACTAGCACTAGATGGAAGTGAGCCGGTATCTATGAATATGTGGGGATTCACGCCAAAATTGTTTTCATATCTTAAAGCAGGCTTTACTTCTTTTTTAGATGAGCACGGGGAGCAGGAAAAAAGTGAGTATTTAATTCCTTCTGTAATAAATGAATTAATTGAAAGCGAGCAAGAAAAACTACGTGTTTTACAAAGTAACGCTTCATGGTTTGGCGTAACCTATAAAGAAGATAAGCCATTTGTAGAATCTCAAATATTAAAACTGGTCGAATTGGGAAATTATCCGTCCAATTTATTTTGATGATTTAAAATGAAGGATATTAGTAAATGGTTAATAATCATAGGTATGATGACGATTGTACTTGGTTTTATATTAAATATTTTCTCTGATAAACTAGGTTGGTTGGGGCGACTTCCTGGAGATATTCGATTGGGTTCCAAAAACGTAAGATTTTACTTTCCAATAACAACATTAATAATCATAAATTTGTTGATATATTTAATAATGAGGCTAGTATCTTGGTTAAAATAAAATTATTTGCTCTATTGTCATGTGCATTATTGTTTTCATGCGATGATTTAAACAGTAATTCCAACGCCCTTGAAACTATGAAGAATGATATGCTTCTTAGGTCTGGTGTTTTATGCGAATTAAAACCTGATCCAGGTCCCTGTAGAGCTTGGATTCCAAAATACTATTTTGATCAAAAAACGCAAAAATGCAAAGAGTTTGGTTGGGGAGGCTGTAATGGCACAGTCCCTTTTGAGACTTTGAACGAATGCATGAATGCCTGTCAGTAATCGCACTTTAATTTTAGATGGCGCAATGGGGACGCAGTTGATGGAGCGCGGCCTAGAGCTACCTTTGCCATTATGGTCCGCTGAAGCTAATATTACAAATCCAAAAGATGTGCTTTCTGTTCACTGTGATTATATCAATGCTGGTGCTGATATAATCACCACCAATACATTTAGAAGCACTTCATGGTCTTATCGAAAAATAGATTTAAGCCCTAGGCGAGCTAGTGAGCGCGCCAAGTTAAGCCTGATGAAAGCAGTAGAGTCTGCATATAATTCAAAAGCATCCTTTATCGCAGGGTCTATCACATCACTGGAAGATTGTTATCGACCAGATTTATTTCCTGGACAGTCTGCTGCAGAAGATAGCTATGGTGAAACATTAATGTGGTTTAGGGAAGCGGGTATAGAAATAATTCTTTTTGAAACAATGGGCCATATTGAAGAGATAGAAATTGCCCTTAAAGCTGCAAGTGGTTTTAGTAAAACATGGCTTAGTCTAATTATTAAAGATTCATCGCATCTTCTTTCAGGGCATAGCCTTGAAAGTGTATACGCCTTAAGCGCAGAGCAGGTTGGTTGTATGTTATTAAATTGCAATACTTTTACTAAGTCCAATCAAGCTTTAGCTAAATTTAAAGAAGAGTGGAATGGTAACTGGGGTATTTACCCTAACCTTGGTGAATCAGAACCTGAGCCAGATGGAGCGATGGATAAAAAGATTGATGAGATCTCTTTTGAATCTATGATGACGAATTATATAACTGAATCCCCTGCAATTATAGGTTCTTGCTGCGGCTCTAGCCCTAAGCATACAGGGGTAATCAAAAAAATTCTTGATAAAAATTTATTAACGAGATGATTTGAATTATTTTCTTAAGCTTTTTAAGTTCGCGGAACTTTTTTAATGATATTTTAGTAACAATAAATAATTTTTTAGACACAGTAACTCAAAAATTGAGGTATTTAATTAATGATTAAAGTTAAAGATCTAAGTAAGAATTACGGATCTGTTGAAGCCGTAAAATCCATTTCATTTGACCTTAATGATGGAGAAGTGATAGGGTTTTTAGGCGCAAATGGTGCAGGAAAAACAACTACTTTAAAAATGATGACAGGCTATCTAGTTCCAACAAATGGATCAATCACAGTCAATGATATGGATATTATAGAAGATGTGCATTCTATACAAAAGCAGATTGGCTACCTGCCTGAATTAAATCCGTTGTATGCTGAGATGAGGGTGTATGATTACCTTGAATTTTTGGCATCCATTAGAGATATAACAGGTCCACAGTACAAAGAGGCCTTAGCAAGGGTTGTTGAGCAGTGCGGACTCAGGGGCGTAGTTCACAAAAATATATCTGACTGCTCTAAAGGTTATAAGCAGCGTATTGGGCTCGCCGCAGCAATGATTCATGATCCAAAAATATTGATTCTTGATGAGCCGGTCACAGGGCTTGACCCCAATCAAATTATTGAGATCAGAAGCCTTATTAGATCTCTTGGTAAGGAAAAGCTGGTATTTATGTCGAGCCATATTCTTCAGGAAATACAAGCAACGGTCGATCGTATAATTATTATTGATGAAGGAGAGATAGTTGCTAATGGAACCAGTGAAGAGTTAATGGCAAACTTTATGGGTAATGTGCTACTTACCATGGAAGTAAAAGGAGCAAAGGTTGATTCAATTAAACATATACAGGCCACATTGCCAAATGTAAAATTTATCTCAACCAGTAAAAATAAAAGTATTGATACAATTCAATTGGAATATGAAAAAAACAAAGACCCTCGCGAAGATATTTTTAATTATGCTGTAAAAAACAAATGGTCAATATTGAAAATGAGCCCTAGAACAACTAATCTTGAAGATATATTTAGAGATCTTACGATGGAAGGTGGTGCAGATGCGTAATACAAAGACCATTTTCTACCGCGAGCTTGTTGGATTCTTTAACAGTCCAATGGCTTACATCTTTTTGGTCATTTTTGCTATTGTAAATGGATATTTTTTCACCAATAGATTTTTTCTCTTTGGCCAGTCGGACTTAAGGTCATTATTTGATATCATTCCATTGGTTTTTTTATTTTTTATTCCAGCTATCACAATGGGGTTAATTGCACGAGAGAACGATATTGGAACGATGGAGACAATGTCGACCTTACCTTTGAGTACTTTTGAATTTGTCATGGGAAAGTTTTTTGCAGCGCTCTGTTTAATTCTTTTAGGTCTTCTTGCCACAGCAATTCATTTTATTACATTGGTATTTGTTGGAACAAATATTGATTATGGTGCAATTTTTAGCGGGTATCTTGGCTTGGCGCTTATGGGTGCTACTTTTGCTGCAATTGGCACCTACGCAAGTAGCGTAACTCAAAACCAAGTTGTTGCATTTATTATTGGCCTCTTTATGGTTCTGATAATATTTATGCTTGATAAAACATTGATTTTTGTACCGACTTCAATTGCAGGGTTGCTTCAATTTTTGGCAATAGAGTATCATCTGTCAAATATGTCACGCGGTGTGATTGATTCAAGAAATTTAATTTATTTCATATCAATGATTGGCTTTTTCTTATTTCTTACTATTCAAACGCTAGAGGTAAGGAGGTGGAAATAATGAAGAAATTTTTTCAAAAAATTGATCTCAAACGATCGGTAATTGCACCTGGATTAGTCTTATTTATAACCCTTTTCTTATTAAATACAATTTCGACAAGCCGATTTTTCCGCATTGACTTAACAGACAACAATATCTTTTCCTTATCAACTTCAAGCAAGTCAGTCATTAAGGACGTTGATGATTTACTAACTATGAAAGTTTATTTTTCTGATGACTTACCTGGTGAATACGCTAATAATCGAAGATATCTTCAAGATATTTTGGAAGAATATGCTGCAATATCCAAAGGGAAAATAAAATTTGAATTTGCTTCTCAGGAGAAGTTAGAAGAAGAAGCTCAAAAGTCTGGTATTGCTCCACTCCAATTACAAGTTATCGAAAACGATAAAGTGGAGGTTAAAAGAGTACTGATGGGGATGGTAATTCTTTTTGAAGATAAAAAAGAAGTTTTACCTGTTATTCAAACTACAACTGGACTGGAATATGAGATTACAACCAAGATTAAAAAACTCGTAGAAACCAATAAGCCTACGGTTGGAATCGCGCAGCTTGAAGGACAAACAGAGCAGTACCAAAATATTCAAAATGTCCTAAGGCAGCGATATGATGTTAGGGTGATTAAGCTTAATGATGCAGTGCCGGTTGATATTCAAGCTATTTTGATGGGCGGTATATCAGATTCACTTACCATTAATGAAGGTAAAAACCTTTCTGAGTTTATGAATAGAGGGGGAAATATATTCATTGCTCAGAATCGAATAAAAACAAATTTGCAAATACAGCAAGCATTTCCTATCGAGTCAGATATTTTTTCAATACTCGAAGGCTATGGTTTTTTAATAGAGGCGAATCTTGTTACCGATAAGATTTGTGGTAGAGTGAATGTTCAGCAACAGATGGGTCCAATTCGGATGAATGTACCAATGGAATATCCATTGCTGCCTATTGTAAGAAATTTTAATGCGAATGAGTCAATCGTATCTGGCTTGGAGCAAATGCAATTAATTTTTCCAAGTGAGATTAAGCAAGATTCTAGCTCTATTGGACAGGTTAAGTTTACACCTTTATTTTTCACATCTGAGCAATCAGGAGAGCTTAAGGGAACCTTTAATCTAAGCCCTGATCCAAAACAAAATCCTTTTATGCGAATATTTAATAAATCGAATCAGGTATTAGGTGCAAGAACTGAGCTAGTTAATTCTTTAGGGGCACTTAACCAAGTAATACTGGTTAGTGATTCAGAATTTATGGCTGATAATGGCGGAGGCCGTTCTCCTGAGAATCACATCTTTATTTTAAATTCAGTTGATTATTTAATCGGAGACCAAGACTTGATCGCTTTGCGTTCACGAGAAATAACTTCTCGACCGCTTCAAGATATTTCTGATGGATCAAAAAGAACATGGAAATGGGCAAATATCATTACGCCTTCCTTATTAATTATTGGATTTGGATTAATTCGAATGCGTAGACAAAAAAGCAGAAGCGATGTATTGGAGGAGCTATATGGGTAAGCAAATGAAATGGATGAGCGCTGCGTTAATAGTACTCCTAGCACTCTTTGCTATCAATAGTTTTCAGCAACGAAAATACAATGCAACCAGTGATCGTATTTTTGATTTAGAACGTGAAAATATATTTGCATTCGAAATTTCTAAAGGTGATGAGTTTGTATCATTATCTTTTGATGGTGAGAACTGGTATCTTAATGAGCATGATTCTTTAACAGTAAAATCCAATACCGTAAATAGTTTTCTCAACACAATCCTTTCTTTGAAAAAAACATCCTTGGTCTCAACAAATTCATCTAAATGGGATAAGTTTATGGTTGGCGATTCTACAGGTATTCATCTCAAGCTATTAGACCACGACCAGCAAGCATTGGCTAAGATAACAGTAGGCAGGTCAAACGCTGAATGGTCATCTAGCAATATTAGAATAGGTGATCAACCTGAAGTATATCATACCAGTGAAAATATTACCTGGCAGTTGAATCCATCTCCAACGCACTGGGGTGAGGTAATTAAGCCTGATTCATCAGCTGGCGGCCTAATTGATTAAATATCCTGTTTATTGTATAAATAAATCATAGTACTTTTCGGCCCTAATTAATTTGTTATAACAAAAATTTAAAGCGAGAGTCTATAAGTGGAAGATAAAGTCAAAAGTATTATTACCTGTGATTTAGATGGGAAAGTTGAAACTTTTTCAGAGGGCGCAGAAAAACTATTTAGCTATACTAAAAACGATGTTATTGGCAAAAAAAGAGTCAGTGATTTTAGTCCTGGAGAAGTTGTATTAGGTCATGTTGTCAATTGGTTAAAAATTGCGGTTGAAAAAGGTGCCTGGGAAGGTGAAACAGTTTTTCTAGATAAAAATAAAGCTGAAATACCTTGTCATATAAAAATCACACCCACTAAGAATAAGCAAGGTGAGCAAATTGGATATTGTGGAGTAACCACTCCATTAAAAAATAAAACCCCTGATGAAGTAAGACCAAAAATTAGCTTTTTCACAAAAGTTTTTAAATGGATGGTTATTATGCGACTACCATTTTTGAGCGCTACATTTGTTCCTATTTTTGCAGGAGCAGCAGTTGCAGCTATGCTAGGAGAAACGGTAAGCTGGGGATGGTTGGGTTTAACGTTATTAGGTGGAGCTTTTCTCCATATTGGCACCAACACTTCGAATGATTACTTTGACCATAAGAGTGGCACAGACGCATTAAATTATAATTATAGCAATGAAGGACTTAATGGTGGAAGCAGAAGTATACAGATGGGTCTTATTACGCCAAAAGGTATGCTAACTGTTGCGATAGTAGCCTTTGCCTTAAGTGCAGCTGTTGGGGTTCCGCTAATTATGAAATCTGGCATTCCTATTTTATGGCTAGGTCTTACCGGGTTTTTATCTGGACTGTTCTATACAGCACCTCCATTTAAATTTTCCTCAAGAAGAGGCATCGGAGAGCTATTGATCGGACTTAATTTTGGACCATTAATGGTTGCGGGTAGTACCTTGGTTCAAACAGGTAGTCTCGCCCCCGAAGCTTTTTTAGCAGGGATACCCATAGGGCTTCTAATTGCCGCAGTTGTTTATATGAATGAATTTCCTGATCATGATAGCGATAAAGCTACCGGAAAGAATACATTAATAGTCGTTCTTGGTCCTGAGCGGGCACGAGCTGGATATGTTGCATTGATTGGTTCAGCATTTGTAAGCATTATTGTGATGGCGTTAAATGGTACTTTTCCTATGCTTTCCTTGATTGCATTGCTTGCTATTTATTTTGGATTTACTGCTACAAAAACTTTATACAAATATTACAATAATAGATTACTTCAGCCAGCTAATTGGGGAACGATCATTATGCATAGCGTAACAGGTATTCTGCTTACTGTTGGTATTTGGTTGGGTAATAGTATATAAAAAACTATTGAATGGTGCTTGTTATCAGCTTCTAAGGTAGGAAGCACCATTGATATCAATAATACATCCTGTTAAAAATTCATTATCTCCTGCGGCTAGCCACACTGCTGTATCTGCAATTTCTTGAGGTTTTGCTACCCGATTTAATGGACTTTGAGACTTAACTTCGTCATCAATTAAATCTTTCACCCGTTCCGTATCAACAAACCCAGGTGCAATGGTATATACATAGATCTTATCTTTTGCTAGCGCTTTAGCCATAGATTGACCTAAGGAATTCAATCCAGCCTTACTCGCGCCATAAGCCGGCGCTGTTGGTTCTCCACGAAAAGCACCCCGCGATGATATATTGATGAATTTTCCACCTTTATTATCTTTCATAATCTTCGATGCTAAATACATGATATGCGCTGAACCCAATAGATTTGTATCGATCGTACGTTTCCACATATCTCGCCAATCATCATACGATAATGAATCAAGCTCATGACTTTCAACCACTGCTGCGTTATTGATTACGATGTCAATCTCATCGATCGCATCAAACATTGTTTCAATTTGTTCTGAGCTTGATAAATCTGCCTGAACAGTTCTATGGTTATTGTCTGGTAAGCTTTGCAGTAGCGATTCGGCCTTATCTTTATTTGAATTGTAATGAAGGATAATCGCACCATTTGCTTCAGCAAAAGAAGCGCATAGAGCTTGACCGATACCCCCGGCAGCACCCGTGATTAAAATCGTTTTATTTGAGAGGTCATTTTTCATTTGAAAGCGATCTAAAATATGTGATTAACGCAATTACTTCAACCATCATCCCAAGTACTAGCAAGGCAATGGCAAAAGATTTAAGGAAATTATAATCAATTATTACAAATAAAATATAGCTTAATCCACCCATCGCAATAATTTTTTTACCTACTTGATGGAATGGATCTGACGTATTAATTCTTTTCATGCTTTTTGGATATTCTTTTTCTACCCATGCATCCAATTCTTGCTTTTCTTCAGGCGTCATCCTCATGAGACAACCTTATTAAGCTGATAGCTCATTAGAGAAAGAATAATAGCGGCCAGCACATCAGCTATGGGCTTGACATGTGGAAATCCAAAATTCCATAGAATAACTCCCACCAACCAAATCATATATACTTTCAATACAATAGCCAATTATTTATTATCAAATTTTGCCCCCACAGGACGGCGATATTCTTTAAATGGTATCAACAACATTGTCTTAATATCCTCGGTTTCTTTTTTATCCATATGGGTATCAATTCCATAGGTGAGCATATCCATATTATCAATCTTGATTGTTGTGCCAAATAAATGATCCCAGATAGAAAAAATATTACCATAATTGCGATCGGTATGTGGTAGGACATAGTGATGATGTATTTTATGAAAGTTAGGAGTCACTAATATTTTCGATAAAATAGGTTCAAGAAAATTGATAGCCCTAATGTTAGTATGAGTTAGATGCGCAAAAAAACCAGAAAGGGTTTGATATAGCATAACAATGCCAAAAGATGCCCCTGAAACAAAAACTGCAAGCGATGTAAATAGCAGTCTAAAAATACTTTCTCCTGGGTGGTGGCGTAATCCTGATGTTACATCAACATACTGATCAGAATGATGAATCACGTGGAATCTCCACATCCATTTGACTTTATGCTCCATCCAATGCACAAGCCATGCTCCTACAAGATCAAGAATAAGCAATCCGCATAGTATTGTCGCCCAATATGGTAATTGGATCACATTTAATATCCCTGTTGAATGCATGGAGTTGTAAGATGCTGCCCATAGGATCAATGATGCCCCAATTAGATTAATGACCAGTGTAGTTAAGGTGTAAAAAAGATTGATCATTGCATGTTTTGTTTTTCGATAATTAAATCGAAAAAGGGGGATACCGGATTCGAGCATTAAGAAAAAGGTCAGTCCGCCAACGAGAAAAAAGGTGCGATGATGGGTTGGTATCGTGTTAAAATAGTTAATGATGTTTTCCATAGCTCTGGAATTTAGTTTGGTTGCATAAATAAAATTATATTAATCACAAAATTTTTTAGTGTAACTTTAATCATGAAACATTTTATATCAATATGCCTGATTGTTTTTTCCGTATTTCTTTTTGCACAAGATAGTGAGATGGTTGAAATAGAAACCCTAGATGGAAATATTTTTCTAGGCACGATTGTTGAAGAAACCGCTGAAGGCTATCAACTTAAAACTCAAGATGGAATTATTATCAATGTCCCAACTGAATCTGTCAAAAGCTTAAATAAGATTGAAACAGCTTCTGTTGAAGGTCAGGTTTGGCGCGCTGATCCTAATAAAAGCATGTATTTGTTTGCGCCTTCTGCTTTTCCTATAGAAAAACACGAAGCCTATTGCCGTGATTTTTGTTTGTTTTTCCCTTCCTATAATCGTGGATTTGGAAACAATTTTTCCCTTCAAGCAGGAGCGTTTGTATTTCCAGGAATGGAGCTGGATGTAGTTCCGATTGTTTTATCTGGTAAGTTCTCTTTGCCTCAGGTAGGACCCGCCCGGCTCGCAGCTGGCATGATGTATGTTAGCGTTCCTCTTGAAAATAGCGAATTTGGAGCTGGACTCGCATTTGGAAGCGCAACAATAGGAAATCGATTTACGCACTTTACAGCTTCATTGGGTTGGGGTTACTTCCGCGATGGAGCAGAATGGGAATTTGCAAATGATCCCATCTTGGTCCTAGCGGGGAATAAGCGTATATCCAATTCATTTGCGGTTGTCGCAGAATACTGGCTTCCTCCAGAAGTAGATGATCCATCAGATTTACCAATTGCACTTTCTGGAAGATTCATTGGTAGAAGAATTGCGGTAGATATCGGAGGATTTTTTAGTAAAAATATGGAAGGTATTCCATTTCCTTTGATCAATTTTACCTATCATATGTAATCAATGAAGCTATTATGGGGATTATTATTATTTAGCGGAATTAATGCTCAGTCAGTTAATCTTACCAAGCATCCTTATGCCACTCTTGGCACAGATACCTATCTAAGCGCAAGTACAAGCACCGGCGACATCGATAATGATGGAGATATTGATATTGTTGTCGCAAACGGAAGACATTGGTCACAGTTCAATCAAATCTTTTTTAATGATGGAAGTGGGTTTTTTCGTCGAAGTAAACTATTAAGCGATGAGGCCAATACATCCTATATGGTGCTGCTTGCTGATATCGATAATGATGGTGACCTAGATATTGTTGTTGCCAATGATCGCATCAAAAACCAGGTGTTTATTAATGATGGAAAAGGAAATTTTTCATTAAAGACTTCTTTTGGTAGACAAGCATCAAATACAAGAGGAATTTGTTTGGCAGATGTTAATAATGATGGCTATATCGATGCGATCGAAGCGAATAGAAAAAGTCAAAACTTCATCTATTATAATAATGGAGAAGGATTATTTGATCGAGAACAGGCCTTTGGAAAAAAAGATGAAGCTACTATTTCAATTGCCGCAAGCGATCTTAACGGAGATGGAAAAATTGACCTTATTCTAGCGAACCGAAATAAACAACCCAACCGGATATATTTTGGTCCAGATTATTCCAAGTCATCAATCTTTGGCTCTGGTAATGATGAAACGCGCCAGGTTGCCGTAGCCGATATGGATGGTGATGGGAAGCCGGATATTGTGGTCGCAAACATCGGCGAAAAAAATAAAATTTTTTACAACAGCGGTACTGACCAGTTTCAGCGATCATTTTCTTTCGGAAATCCACGTGATAAGACAATGTCCATCGCGTTAGGTGATTTAGACCAAGATGGAGATATTGATATTGTGGAAGGTAACAATGGAAAGAAGAATCATTTTCTGATCAACGATTCAGGGAGTTTTAGATTAACACGGTTTTCAACAAATAACAAAATAACCTATGGAATTACGTTGGGTGATGTAAATAATGATGGCAGACTTGATATCATAGAAGCAAATTCTGGTAGTATAAATAATATTTTCTTTAACAAATAATTGGTATGCTGTATCTGCTCAATATTATGCTAACGCTCGCTATTAATACTCAGTCAATTGAAACGCCTAAATATATTGTCATCAAAAAATTTAATCAATTTGAGGTAAGAGATTATGGAACGGTAATCACAGCGTATACCACTATAAATGATGAATATAGGGTATCGACCTATACAGGCTTTAGACGTATCGCAAATTATATTTTTGGCGGGAATGATAAGGAGATGAAAATAGCGATGACCGCACCCGTGATCACTGAAATACCCTCCAGTCCAAAACAACCGCATAAAGTTCATTTTGTAATGCCCAGCGAGCATAAATTAGAATCTCTACCGAGTCCTAATTTAAAAAGCGTAAATGTCGAAAAAGAGAACCTAGGCGTGATGGCTGCTATTCAATTTGGAGGATGGGCTACCGAAAGGCGCGCTAATTATTACATCAATTTTCTACTAAAGAAACTCAAAGAAAACAACATCAAGATCAACGGTGAAGTGTGCGTTGCGCAGTACAATGGCCCTATGACCGTACCCCCATTTAGAAAAAACGAAATACTAATACCAATATCATACAAGTAAGTAAACAGTATTTATGAGAAGATATCTTATTTTTTTCTTTTTCATTGGTTGTAATGAGCAAGATGAAAATGTAAATCAAATCAATTATCTTTTTGAAAACCCTCAAGCTATAATTACAAAAATGACCAGAGGAATCAATATAGGTAATACTCTTGAACCTCCTTACGTAGGAGATTGGAACAATAAATTTATCGAAGAATATTTTTTTGATGATTATGTAGATGCAGGATTTAATACTGTTCGCGTTCCCATCCGATGGGAAAAGCATACGTTAGATGTTCCTCCTTATACGGTTTCAGAAACGTGGCTCGATACCATTGAACAAGTTATTGATTGGGGATTAGAACGCGACCTATATATTATTATAAATGCTCATCATGACTGGTGGCTAGTAAATAACTATAATTCTCTAGAAGTTCGTGATCGTTTTCATAGTATTTGGAACCAGATAGCGTTTCGTTTCAAAGATAAACCACCCAATCTCCTTTTTGAAATTATCAACGAGCCTCACGGCATGACCAAAGAAAATGTCGATGAGCTTAACAAAGATATTTTAAAAATCATTCGAGAAGAAAACCCTCAGCGTATTGTGATTTATGGAGGGCATAGCTGGTCGAACTCTGATCATCTCCTTTCAGCTAGCATTCTCAATGATGAATATATTATTGGATATTTTCATTCGTATGACCCTTGGGATTTTGCTGGTAAAGGTAATGGGGTTTGGGGATCTAATTATGATATTGAAAGGATAAAATCTAAATTTAATCAAGTTGGTCAATGGTCAAAAAATAATAATATTCCTGTTATACTTAGTGAATTTGGCGCAATTCATGATTGCGATTATAATTCTCGAATGCTGCACTATTTTACTTATGTAAAAGAAGCGCTACGTAACGAAATTGCATTTCAAGCGTGGGATGATGGTGGGCAATTTAGAATATACGATAGAGAATTACGTCAATGGCCTGAGGTTAAAGATATTTTGATTCATACCTATATAGATGGACCTGAAAAACTTAAGGCTCAATACATAAATGACACTCAAGCTTATTTGACCTGGACAAATAATAATGGTCAATGTTCAAAAATCATTATTGAAAAGAAAAGAGATTTACTACCATTTCAAAGTATAGCTGAATTAGATTCAAGCATTAGTGAATATATAGATAATTCATCAGGTGTGGTAAATGCTACCTATCGCGTGATATCTATTTGTGAAAACAATATCCGTAAACATTCAAACCCATTTAAGGTGATGCGATGAAAAAAAT
>CAYLUE010000009.1:0-40886 GCA_964386795.1 uncultured bacterium | reverse complement strand
TTTTTCATAAAAATCATTTATATACGATAAATTTTGTCGTATATAATTCTTGTACTCTATTTTCTTAATTGCTAAATTTTTAGGCTTCGAAAGCCTTACATGTTAAAAATTACACGAAAAGTTGAATACGCGCTGATCGCCTTGCGCCACATGCAGCATAGTCCTGAGGGTTCTGTTAGCAGCGCGAAAGAAATAGCCAACCAATATGGTATTCCACAGCATATTCTAGCAAAAACCCTTCAACAAATGGCGCGCAATAATATGATTGAGGCTACTAAAGGTCCTTCGGGTGGATATAAGATTACAGTAGACCTTGATCAAATTTCTTTAAAAGATTTTTTTGAGAAACTTGAAGGTCCGCTTGGTCTTATGGATTGTTATTTTAATACCGATTGCGTTCAAATGAAGTCCTGTAATATCCTTACGCCAATTCAAAGAATTAATCAAAATATGCGAGATATGTTTTCAAAAACTACGCTTCAGGAGATTACCCAATAATGAGTCAAATAAAAGAGGATCGTGTTATTGAAATATTGAAGCAATGTTACGACCCAGAGCTACCGGTTGATTTATGGAATTTAGGGCTGATATACGATATACAAATTCAAGAGGCATACGATGAGACAAAATCTGATATCAATATTCTCATGTCGCTAACAACGCCTGGTTGCACGATGGGTGATCAAATTGCTCAAGATATTCGAAATAAATTAGAGGCATTAGATGAAATAAATCAGGCATTTGTAGAAGTCACATTCGATCCACCATGGAATCCTGAAATGATCACGGAGGAAGCGAAAAAGAAACTTGGTCTTGGTATAGCTAAACCAGAAAATCATGATCACATAACAATCAATGAGGAGTGGGAATAATGAGTAAATCCACTAACACTAAAGAGGTATTTGATGCAGGAATTATCCTAAGCAAAAAAGCTGCTGAACGATTGGCTGCTGTTATGGAAGCTGAAGGCAATAAAGGATTTGGTCTTCGGATGGAAGTAACAACCGGAGGATGTTCGGGGTTGAATTACAATATGTCTTTTGAAAAAGATCAGAAAGAGTTTGACAAAGTTTTTGAAAGCCAAGGATTGAGAATTTTTTGTGATCTAAAAAGCTACCTTTATCTTAAAGGAATAGAAATTGACTTCTCAAATGATATTTTGAATGGAGGATTTAAAATAATCAATCCAAATGCGGAAAGAACTTGTGGTTGCGGAACTTCGTTTTCAGCCTAAGATATTATGAGTAAAAATCAGCAAATACTTGATTCAGCAATAAAGCAGGAATACGAATATGGTTTTACCACTGATATAGAGCAGGATACGATTGCTCCCGGACTAAGTCATGATGTAATAAAATTTATCTCGTCAAAGAAGAATGAGCCATCTTGGCTGCTTGACTGGAGGCTAAAGGCTTATCATCGATGGCTTAAAATGGAAGAGCCGGATTGGTCAAAACTCAACTATTCAAAAATAGATTTTCAATCAATTTCTTATTATTCTGCTCCAAAAAAACAGAAAAAACTAAAAAGCCTAGATGAGGTTGATCCGGAGCTACTCAAAACTTATAATAAGCTTGGCATTCCTCTGGAAGAGCAAAAAATGTTATCAAATGTTGCTGTTGACGCAGTCTTTGATAGCGTTTCCGTTACAACAACGTTCAAAGAAGAGCTTGAAAAACATGGGGTAATTTTTTGTTCATTTTCTGAAGCTGTCCAAAACCATCCTGAATTAGTAAAAAAATATCTAGGGAAAGTAGTTCCGGTTTCTGATAATTATTTTGCCGCACTAAACTCAGCAGTCTTTAGCGATGGTAGTTTTGTCTATATTCCAAAAGGTGTGCGTTGCCCTATGGAATTATCAACATATTTTAGGATTAACGCGGCAAATACTGGCCAATTTGAACGCACATTGATTATTGCTGAAGAGAGTAGCCATGTAAGCTATTTAGAAGGATGCACTGCTCCGATGAGAGATGAAAATCAGTTACATGCTGCCGTTGTAGAGCTAATTGCTCATGACAATGCTGAAATTAAATACTCTACTGTGCAAAATTGGTATCCTGGTGACCCTCAAACTGGTAAAGGCGGTATTTATAATTTTGTTACAAAGCGCGGTAACTGTCTTGGTGACAATTCAAAAATTTCATGGACTCAAGTAGAGACGGGATCAGCTCTTACCTGGAAGTATCCAAGCTGTATCTTAAAAGGAGATAATTCTATTGGGGAATTTCATTCGGTTGCGCTTTCAAATAATTTTCAGCAGGCAGACACGGGGACCAAAATGATTCACATTGGTAAGAATACTAAAAGCACAATTATATCTAAAGGTATCTCCGCCGGAAAAGGACAAAATACCTATAGAGGTGAAGTAAAAATCATGAAAGGTGCTGATAATGCTAGAAACTATTCACAATGTGATTCAATATTAATTGGTGAACATTGCGAAGCACATACTTTTCCATATATTGATGTAAGAAATCCCTCTGCTCAGATGGAGCACGAAGCGTCCACTTCTCGAATTGGAGAAGATCAACTCTTTTATTGTAATCAAAGAGGTGTTTCAACTGAAGATGCGGTCTCTATGATTGTAAATGGTTTTTGTAAAGATGTATTCAATGAACTTCCAATGGAGTTTGCAGTAGAAGCACAAAAACTGATGGAAGTCAGCCTAGAGGGCGCAGTTGGATAATATAGCTTTAAGGGCTGATTGATTAAATGCTAACTATAAAAAATCTGCACGCGGGAGTAAATGGAAAAGCCATTCTAAATGGATTAAACCTCACAATAAACCCAGGAGAACTGCATGCGATTATGGGAAGAAACGGTTCTGGGAAAAGTACGCTTGCAAATATTATTACCGGTAGAGATGACTATGAAATTTTTTCTGGAGATATTGAATTCAATGGTAAGAATATCCATGAAATGTCACCGGAAGAGCGGGCCCTTGAGGGTATTTTTATGTCCTTTCAATATCCTGTTGTTATACCTGGAGTAAACAATACCTATTTTTTGCGAGCCGCTCTAAATGCGCAGCTAAAACACAACAATCAAGATGAGGTCAACGCTGCTGATTTTATGATATTGATCAGGGAAAAATTAAAACTAGTTAATATGGATGAAACATACCTGAGTCGTGCAGTAAACGATGGGTTCTCTGGGGGTGAGAAAAAGCGTAATGAAATTTTGCAGATGTTAACATTACAGCCAAAGCTTTCAATCTTAGATGAAACGGATTCGGGGCTAGATATTGATGCACTTAAAATAGTGGCAAAAGGGGTAAACAATTTTCGTAATGCCAATAGATCATTTATTGCTATCACTCACTATCAACGCCTTTTAGAATATATGGAGCCAGATCATATCCATATATTAATAGATGGCAAAATAGTTAAATCTGGAAATATGAAATTAGCTCAAGAAATTGAGAAAAAAGGCTATTCCTGGTTAGAAACATGATTCATTTTCAACAAGAATTTGACCGGCTCATTAGCTCTTTACCAACTGAGAAAAGTGCAATGCAAAAACTACGCAAGGATGCTTTCAATGACTTTTTACAGATTGGTCTACCTACAAAAAAATGGGAAGATTGGAGGTTTACTGATTTTTCATCAATTGAAGATTTCCCATCAAAAATTGTAGATAGCAATCAAAGAGATGCTGTGGATTTATCGCTTAACAAAATATCTGGAGCCTATCATATTATTAGTATTAATGGACTTTTTCAATCAAGCCTATCTAGCCTTCCGAAACATATCACAATTAAAACTGGTGATGAATTTTTTGATTCGCATCATAGTGTATTTATAAATAATAAAGATTCAAATCCATTTGAATTTCTCAATACATCCTTCATGAGATCTGGCTTATCAATTAATATTAATGAAAATGTTATCATCGATAAACCAATTCAAATAATTAATATTATCACAGATTCTGCAGCATCAAAAATGATACACCCACGACTATTCATAGAATCTGGAAAAAATTCAGATGCCACAATCATTGAGCATTATTACTCCATGACGGATAATGAGTTTCTTCATAACCCTGTTTCGCAAATTAACTTAAATAAAAATGCTGTAATGAAATTTGTGAGAATTGTTGAAAACAATAGACAATTAAAACATATTGGCAAATCCCAATTTGATCTTAAACAAGATTCTCAATTGCAATATGTATCATTTTCATGCGAGAGCAACTTGATTAGACATGATATAGCAATAGATTTTAATGGTGATGGGGCAACTGCTTCATTAAATGGATTATCAATTAGTGAAAAAGATGAACATCAGGATCAAAATATTATTTTGAATCATTTAAATAATTTTTGCAATAGTGATCAATCATTTAAAAATATATTATCTGATAGTTCATCTGGAGTGTTTAATGGAAAGGTAATCGTTCACAAGGGAACCCGTCAAACTGATGCCAATCAATCCAATAAGAACTTAGTTTTAAGTCCATCATCTCTCATGAATGCCAATCCTCAATTAGAAATTTATTCTGAGGATGTAAAATGTTCGCACGGATCAACAACAGGACAAATAAGCCCTGAAGAATTATTTTATTTGCGATCAAGGGGTTTAAATAAAAACAAGGCGATGGAATTGATTGTCGAAGGATTTGCAGCTGATATCATTGAATTAATACAATTTAAGGAAGCTAGAGAATATATAAGCAATAGGGTCTCTGCAATTCTTGGGAGAGTGTTGGCGTAGTGTCAAGTATTCATGATAAGTTAAAAACAATCAAAGATGAGTTCTCTATTTTTTCAGATCCAAGAGATAAATACGTTTACTTAGTTGATCTTGCAAAAACCGCTAAAGGAATATCTAAAGATGAACGAATCCAGGAAAATCAAATACCTGGCTGCACTTCTCAGGCTTGGGTAATAAAAGAGGTGCAAGATGATAACTATTATTTTAGAACTGACTCAGATGCGATGATCGTCAAAGGTCTGCTTTCATTAATTGAGCGATCATTTAATGGGCATACATCAAATGAAATAAAAAAGGTTGATGGAGGCCAATTTTTGGAATCAGTTGGCCTAGATCGCGCCATCAGCAGTCAAAGAACGAATGGCTTTAGCAGTGCCATTAATAAAATTCAAAAGGATATATTGGATTAGTTATGTATTCAGATATTGATGAGCAAGTCATTATAGAAAGAGATTGCGAAGCAACATTAATTCCCTTTGGGAATAAAATTACCTTAAAAAAAGGTGAAGAAGGTCATATCACTCAAGCATTGGGCGGGTCATACACCTTGATGATTCGTGGTAATCTAGTAAGAATTGAAGGGGTTGATGCAGATGCTATTGGAAAAATACCTGAAGTTCAACCATGGCTTGAAGAAACTAAAACTGATGGAAAAGCAAATGAAAAGGCAGTTTGGGAAGCGATGAAAACTTGCTATGACCCCGAAATTCCTGTCAATATTGTTGATCTTGGATTGATTTATTCCTGTAATTTATCTGATAATTCAAAAGGTGGTAGTAATGTCGAAATTAAAATGACATTAACAGCGCCTGGATGTGGAATGGGTGATATGATTGCAGGTGAAGTAAAACAAAAAATTGAGGGAATCCCTGGAACTGCAGATGTGAAGGTTGAGCTAGTATGGGATCCTCCATGGGATAGAGATATGATTAATGAAGCTGCAAAATTGCAGCTCGGTATGCTCTGATGTTTAAGGTTGATGATATTCGTAAAGAATTTCCAATCTTTAGCCAACGAAAAGGGCTAGTCTATTTAGACTCAGCATCAACCGCTCAAACACCTCAGTCAGTTATTGATTCAGTTAGTTCTTATTATTCAAATTATAATGCCAATATTCATCGCGCTCTTTATGAAATTGGAGAGAAAGCAACAAATGAATATGAGTCCGTTAGGGAAAAAGTAAGAAAATTTCTTAATGTACCTGATACCCATGAGATAATTTTTACTAGAAGCTCTACTGAATCCATCAATTTGGTTGCACATGCGTGGGGCAGTAATAATCTTTCTAATGAAAAAGGTGTTTTAATATCTGAAATGGAACACCATAGCAATCTCGTTCCCTGGCAATTAATAACAAAAAAGGTTTCATCTTTCTTAAATCACATTTCATTGCTTGATGATGGAACGCTTGATTTATCTTCTATTGAAAAGACAATGCAACAGATTGGATTAATTGCAATTACGCATCAGTCAAATGTTTTTGGAACGATCAACCCCGTTTCTAAAATTGTAAAGATTGCAAAATCAAAAGGTATAGTATCTTTGATTGATGGAGCGCAAGCTGCTCCTCATTTTCCTGTCAATTTAAATGAAATCGATTGTGATTTTTATGTATTCTCTAGCCATAAAATGGTTGGGCCAACTGGGGCTGGCGTGCTGATAGGTCGCAGATCACTTCTTGAGGAAATGGATCCTTTCTTAACTGGCGGGGAAATGATAAATAATGTCACTCTAAATGAATCAACCTGGAATGATGTACCTTGGAAGTTTGAAGCAGGAACACCTAATATTGCGCAAGTCATTGGTTTGGGGGCGGCTATAGATTTTTTGATAGAAGTAGGTCTTGATAAGATACAACAGCATGAAGAGCAATTATTGCATTATGGACTAGAAGAACTATCAAAAATTGAGGGTATCACTCTCTATGGTAACCCTCCAGAGCGAGGTGCGGTTATTCCATTTAATGTGAATGATATTCATCCTCATGATTTAGCAAAGTTTCTTGATACGGATAAAATCTGTATTCGCGCAGGACATCACTGTGCTCAACCTATTATGAATAAATTAGGAATTTCTGCATCGGCACGGGCAAGTTTTTACCTTTACAACGATACAAATGATATTGATCAATTAGTTCAAAGTATTAAAAAAACTGCAAATATTTTTGTATGATTAAGAGTTATTTTCTAATTGATTCCGATTGAATATAAAGGAGTAATAATATGAGTAAAAAAGATAAAGAATCAAAAAAATATAAATATCTAATTACTATGCGATGGTATGTAGAAACTGATGAGCAGTTAGTGGCTGGCGCTTCAGAAACTGACAAAAAACTTTTAGATCTAGTGCAGCATCGCACAGATGGAAAGCCTGTATGTAAAAGCTGCCCCACTCGTAACTACGAAGGATATGGGATATTAGATTATCATCATTTTATGGGTGACAATAAGGAAGTATATATGTCTTCAGATAAAATTGTAGAGTAAATGGAAACTATTTATCTTGATGATTTTCTTGACGAGGGAATACTCAAAGAAAAATCTTTTAGAAAAAAGGTTGAATTAACCAATTGGAATCAATATAAAGATAAGCGTGTACTTATCAAAGGATGCACGGACATACCCGTTCCAACTTGGGCCTATCTTATTATCACCGCTCACCTATCGCAATGCGTACAAAGAATCTACTTTGGCGAATTGCGTTCAGCTGTAAAAATCTATACTAGAAAATAAATTAACTATGTCACAAAAAAGAGTTAGTTGGGAAAAATATTTCATGAATATTGCAACAGAAGTTGCTACGCGATCTACATGCGATCGTAAACATGTTGGCGCAGTAATTGTCCGAGGAAAGACTATATTATCTACTGGATATAATGGATCAATAAAAGGCCTCGATCATTGTGATAATATCGGGCACGATATGGAAAATGATCACTGCGTTAGAACGATTCACGCAGAAGCCAATGCTATTGTACAGGCTGCCAAACATGGAATTAATATTGACCAGGGTGAAATATACGTTACCGCTTCTCCCTGCTTTGACTGTTTCAAACTAATCGCAAACGCAGGAATCTGTAAAATTTATTTTGGCGAGTTTTATCGCGATAAGCGGATTGTAAATCATGCTAAATCATTAAAAATTGATTTAGTAGATCTATCAAATCAATAGACTGAATTAAGGCTGGAAGAAATAATCAAATTTTAAGAAAAGCGAATTCGATTTAGATTGACTCCATTCCTGATCTTCGCTTGAAAAATAATTGTTATCATTTAAGTTGTAAACTATATACACCAAGCTTCCAGGCTTATATTCCCATCTATAAACGAACGTGCCGCGCTGATTATCAATTTCAAAATCTTCATCTCCATTATAGCCAAAAGGGTTTGTGTTTAAAGATTTTTCTCTGTTTAAGCTGCTATAATCTTTATAGTCCATTTTAACATTAAATGGCTGATAAAAAGCTTCGAATGTCATTCTAGAAGTAAAAGCAATATTTAGCCGTAATTCTGTATTAACCTGTTCGCGCTTTATATTTGCATAAACTATATCGTATTTGCCATTAGCATCTTCAAATGCTCCATTAGCGTTATCTACAATATCCACCCACTGCATTGAGCCAGGCCTATCTTCAATTGAAGAATTAATAGAGAAATTGATATTGTTTGTTGGTTTCAATGTGATGCTAGCTCCATACTCTGTTCCAATTCCTCTTATCTCCCCTTTGTTTATTTTAAGCATTCCCCTAAGTACATATTTTTTTCTTCTATCTGTTGTGAACCAGGTATTAAATGATTGCCAGGCTTCATCCTTAATTATTTTTGCTCGGTCGTCTCTATAGGTATCATCATCTTCATAGGTTTCAGGGTTAATCTCAAATTCTAACCCAAAATTCCAATAATTCATAAAATTATTGGTTTGTTTTATTTCAAGATTATTTCTAGTAATTAAACCATTAGGTAGGCCTGAAAGCCATAACCGAGCTTCTATTTTTTGATTCAAGAAGATTCCCTTAGGATGATCTCTTCTTAGAGCTATGCGTCCCCCTGAATACCAGTTATTGTTTTTTTCCTGGTATCCCATAGGGCTAACATCCCAGTTTTTATCTCTATAACCTCCCCATGTAGCTAAATCCCATAAAACCGGGTGGCGATAACTAAGCACAAATCTTCCGGCATATCCATTTATTTCATTGATGGTATTTGCGACCTGTCCATTAAATGACAATTTATTATCCATGAGATTTAATAATACATCTGCAGCTATACTGCTAGCGGGGGAATTATCATTTTGTCGCTTAAGATCAGTGGCCATAAATCCATACGTTGATAACTCATTTATAAATGGCTTTTCCACTCTACCTACAAAATAATTCGCATAGGGTTCAATTAAAAACTGATCCTTTTTTGTCGTACCATTTTCTTCATATTCCCGAGTCCCGTATTCTTGATTTGTCACAGCATTTATTATTCCGTATCTAACTCCGGACTGTGTTTCAGCTAATATCTTTGCTGCGCCTAAAATTGTAGTTTCATTAGGCCTATCAACAATACTTCCAGTTTCAGGCGAATTAAAACCAGGCCTTTTTCCAATTCTTCTTGAGTTAAACAAATTTAAATAACTTTTGAAAAAATTTGCACCTTGAACAAAGAAAGGTCTTTTTTCATCAAGGCGCGTTTCAAAAGCAGAAAGATTAAGGACCGATGGATCTGCTTCCACCTGGCCAAAATCAGGATTAAATGTCATATTGAGTGTAGTCGTAGAATTAATGTTATAGCGAGAGTCTAGACCGATATTTGTTACTTGCTCCATGGAGCCAGTCTGTGTTTGGCCCGCTAATAAATAAGGGACAAGCTCAAGATTATTTGGTTGAGGAATATTTTTAATTCCTTCTATAATTCCAAAATGTGGAATATATCCCCTTACGCCTTTTGGTCGACCCGGCCATTGAATTTCTTCTTGATTAGTGAAATATCCTCTTTGGAATGTTCCTCCCCATGTCTGGACTGCATCTTTTGTATATTGAAATACATTAAACGGAATGCGAATCTCAGCCGACCAACCTTCTGAATGTATGGAGGTTTTGCCATCCCATACTGCATTCCAACTATCATCAAATTTATCCCATTCCCTACCAGCTTCATCCACAGCAACGTCTATCTGCACTTCGGCAGCAGAAAGAGCAAACCAATATCCAGTTTTATCATCATTATTTGAGTCAATGCCAATACCAACCCAATCCGCATTCCTCTCAATTCCTTCAAAATCATCTCTTCTGCTCATTCTTGACATGATTTTAGTTGGGTCGGGATCAAAATTTTGAAAAGCTATATATAAATATTTATCATCATACAATACGCGGACTTCAGTTTCTACAGTGGCTGGCTTCAAATTATAAGGTTCAAACTGAATAAAATCCTCAAGCACTATTGCCTGATCCCAAACTTCGTCATCTATATTCCCATCTATAGTTGGCGCTACTTCAGTTCGCGTTGCAACCATAGATTTATATCGTAATGCACCTGAATCAATTTCATCTGAATCTGCTTTTAAATCTTTGGTGATTATTAATAATGGTATTATTAATAATTTAAATAATCTTGTCATGGGTTAAATTCTTTCCGCAATAAGTTCAGCAATATCGAATACTTCCATATTCTGATCTTGACCAGTTACTTTTCTTCCATCCTCCATCATAATCATACAAAAATTACAGGAAGTTGCTACTTTTTTCGCACCGGTCTCGATCGCCTCTTCGAATCTTTCAACGTTAATTCGTTTTCCTTGCTTTATTTCATACCACATATTACCACCACCAGCACCACAACAAAAACTTTCTTCTTTATTGCGGGGCATTTCCACAATCGATGCATTTTCTGATAGAACCGATTGCAAAACTTCTCTGGGGGCATCATATTCTCCATGATGACGACCAACATAGCATGCATCATGGAATGTGATATCCTCATCAAATGATGCTTCTGGTTTAATTTTGCCGTCTTTGATAAGGTCTGCAATAAACTCTGAATGATGAACCACTTCAAGATCAGTGCCAATTTCCCCGTAATCATTTTTTAATGTGGTGAGACAGTGTGGGCACTGTGTCACAATCTTTTTTACATTGTACTTTTCAAAATTTTCTATGTTTTGCGCCGCTTGCATTTGAAATAAATATTCATTTCCAATCCGCCTTGCTGAATCACCTGTACAGGTTTCTTCATTGCCTAGTATTGCATAGTCAATGTCAGCTTCCTTCATAATTTTTGCTACTGATCGAGAGATATCTTTTCCTCGATCATCATATGCACCAGAACATCCTGCCCAATACAAATATTCAGCAGATCCTTTTTCACGCATTACGGGAACGTCCATTCCCTCGGTCCATTTTTCTCTATCCTGAGGAGACATTCCCCAGGGGTTACCGTAGTTCTCAATTTTATCAAAAACCTCCATTGCATCTCGCGGAAAATTGCTTTCCATTAGGACTAGATCTTGCCGCATTCTAAGAATATCTACCATAGGTTCATTGCCTACAGGGCAAGCTTCCAGACAAAAACCGCACGTAGTACAAGACCAGGCAGCTTCCTCAGAAAGCATCCACTGCGATAATGAATCAAGACTGTCAGCTCCATTGGCAAATTCTTTCATATTCTCATTGTAGTAATAACGTTTATTGATTTCTATTGCGGCTGGAGATAGTTCTTTACCTGTTTGATATGCGGGGCAAATATCCTGGCATCGATTGCACATAATACATGCATATCCATCTAAAAGCTGTTTCTGGGGTAAATGTTCTAGTTTAGAAGCGCCAAACTGCTCAAGGGTTTCATCTTCAAGATCCATGACCTCAAGTGCGGTCATTGAGCGGCGCTTTGTCTCGGCCATATAATTAAGGGGTCCCATAAACAAATGCGCGTGTTTTGAATAGGGGAAATATGGAGTAAAGAGCAATATCAACCCTAGCGCCATCCACCAGCTCAAATGCTCACCAAATATGAGACTTTCATGAGATAAATTTCCCCATAAAGATGCAAGCATGGTAGCACCAGGCTGACTCCAGTCAGCTCCATGCAGTGCGACCTCAAAAGATGCCCCAATAAATCTAAATCCGACATGGAGGATAATAAATAGACCTACAATTAATGAATCTCTTTTTACTCCCTTTTTTGCGCTTGGGCTCAACATGACTGGTTCATTAGTTATAAGTCGCGTATCTCTAGCAATAAATCTTCGAACAATAAATAGGATCACCCCAAGCAGTACTATCATACTGAAACTGTCAACAAAGAATCGATAGATGTCTCCAGCAATATTGTTGGGAAAAAATCTAAACCCTGGAATCATTCCATATAAAACATCGATAACATTTACTAAAAGATATAAAGTGAACCCCCACGCAACGCCAGCATGAATAGCGCCAACCACTGGGCGTGTTTTAAATAGAGTTTTCTGGCTAAGGAATATAGCCAAGCCTTTTGGCCAATTTTTAATTACGGATTTCCAATTAATCGGCTGCGTGCCTCTTGCGATAACTTTAAACATCCGTGTAAAGGTAATAAAAGATAAACTCAGGGAAAAAATGATGAGAACTAAAAAAGCGACTCGCTCTATTCCAGTAAGCATTAGGAGTATTTTATTTTAAGGCTTCGGTCAATTTTGGTAAGATTTCAAGAAGATCACCTACCACTCCGTAGTCCGCAATTTCAAAGATGGGAGCTTCAGGATCCTTATTGATCGCAACGATATTTTTCGACCCTTTCATTCCAACGACATGCTGAATGGCTCCAGAAATACCTAACGCCAAATACATTTTTGGAGTGACGGATTGTCCTGAACTTCCAACCTGATGTGCAGCGGGAAGCCAGCCAGAGTCCACCACAGGGCGCGATGCGGAGAGCTCCGCTCCTATTGCGCTTGCAAGGTCTTTGGCCAAAGGAATGTTTTCTTCTTTACCAATTCCCCTACCAACTGATACAATTAATTCCGCAGCGGTAAGGTCTAGATCTTCAGATGATTCTTTGAATGGTTCTTCAGATTGTGTTTTTATCATTGCAGCATCCAAGGAAACCTTATAATCTCGAACCGTGGCACTTCCAGAGGTAATATTATCTGCGCTATATGCTGCAGACTGAAAGCTGATAAGGTATGGAGTATCGGTTGAAGGTGATACATCTGAAAAAAGTTTTGCATTAAACATCTGCTTGGTTGCTGAAACAGTTTGCCCATCAATCTTTAAAGCAATGCTATCAGCTAAAAATGGCTTCATGAGCTTGGCGCTCAGTTTTGGCACATAATCACGCACTTGATATGAATGTCCAAATAAAATATAAGATGGGGATTCATTATCAATGATCTGTTTTAACGCCTCGGCATAACCATCAGAGGAATAAGTTGATAACAAATCATCGTTGATTTTTATTACTTCATTCAAATCAAATTGGGAAGCTTCATCGGCTAAAGCATTAGCATTGGCACCCATTACTACTGCGGACGCCTGAAGTCCTATGGAAGATGCAAGGTGTTGCGCTCCAGTAATCGACTCTAGGCCCATACGGTGAATGTTACTATTGCTATCTTCAAGTACGATTAATATATCCATCGTAATCCGTTATGCAATTTTAATGTCATTTTTTAATACCTGTACCAATTTATTCACAACTTCATCGGGCGACCCTTCAATCATTACAGTTTCTTTCGAGCTATTGGGTGCATATAACTTTTTAATGGATTGCTGTTGATCGCTATTGGTTGATGTCACTTCACTAATTTCTTTTTTCTTGGCGCCCATAATTCCTTTCAGGGAAGGATAGCGAGGCGTGTTGCAGCCTGACTGCACGCTAATACTTGCAGGTAAAGACATGGTGATCCATTGAAAATAACCTGCTTCAAGCTCTCGCTTGACTTTAATTGTCCCATCACCAACCTCGGTGGCCATCGCAAGGGATGCGGTAGACATTTCAAGCATTTCCCCAAGTATGATACCGGTTTGACCAAACCCAAGATCATCAGATTGGAGGCCTGAAAAAATTAGATCAAAATTTTCATTTCTGAGACTATCGGCAAGAGCAGATGCGGTTGTTAGTGGGTCGGTAGAATCATGAGAATCTGTACGAACGTGAATCGCGCGATCTGCGCCTTTTGCCAATGCTTCGCGAATAACCTTCTGTATTCTATCGGGCCCCATGCTTACTACTACTACTTCTCCATCGCCATTTTTTTCACAGATTTGTAGCGCTTCTTCAATCGCATAGCTATCGCTCTCATTCATCACGTATGCTACCTGATCTTCATCAAGCCAATCTTGCGATGAGTCGATAGGCAATGGGGACTCTGATCCGGGAACTTGTTTAACTAATACAGCAATTTTCATAGATAAATTTAATTTGAAGCTAAATATTTTTGTTTATTCTACTAATAAATTACGATTCTTATAGTCAGTAAATTAAGTGAAAAAAATGATTATTAATGAAATGAAAAAATATTTGCCCATTTTATAGTTACGGTGTACTTTTTATCAGTTCAGAACAGTTATTCTGTTTCTATATATTACACTAAAAGAAAGATTTTTAAGAATACACTTACTTTAAGGAGATAACATAATGAAAAAAGTTTTATTTTTAATGATTACCTCAGCACTACTATTTACTGCATGTGAAGATGATGAAGCGGTGGTAAATAATGGTTTAGTTGTAGGTACATGGGAATTAAAAGGCTATAGCGCAACTTATGAGCGCGTGGTTACAGTTCCCGCAGGTCAAGATGCAGCCCAACGCTATAAGCATGTGGTTGACTGGGATGCCAATGGTGATGCTGGTACAGAAGCATTCTTTCAAGCTATAGGCGGCAAGTCTGCGCCTGGTTACCTAGGGGCTTCACAAACATTAATCAATGTTGGTGATGGCGAAAATGTTCCAGGTTTTCCAAGAACATTAGATCTGCCAACCCCTGCACACTTATTAGGATTTGGTGTTAGCCTTGAACTTATAACAGCAGATGCACCTAAAAAAGGTGAAGGCGCGACCTATGAAGTCAAGGGTAAATATCCAACGGTCCGTCAAGCAGATTGCCAAACAACAATCACTGTTGCATCGATTACCGATGAAGGTTTATATACGATTGATGTAGATAAAAATGGGAATCCTAAGCTTGGGAACTTCATGATTTCACCAGATCCAACATTGGGCGGAGCAGTATTAGCACCGTTCTATGATGGTGTCTATTCAGTTACTGAAGGCGTTGGTGAAGCTGCAGATGTTATGAAAATTGATTATATTGATCGTGATGGTCATGATACAAAATATGCAGAAGTGCAAAGCGCTTGGACTGAAGATGACCGTGTGATCCAAGGTTATGGCAATGTATTTAATGATGCGAATGGAAATATTGCTTCGGCTGATCCTAATCCTGCAGTATTAAATCCTGCATATACTGGTGGATATATTGTAAATCCAGCTATTCCAGCTTTTTGGGGCAGTCAATTCACATTCTATTTCTATAATATTAATGTAGCGGCAACAGCTCAAGCCACAGATGCAAAAAATCCATTAACTGATCTTGATGGTGATGGCACGGTTGGTGCAGGAGACATGATTGTATTCATGCACTATGATAACCTAGCTGGAGGCGGTGGAAAGACTGCGTTTGGCGTTCCTTATAGCGTACTTGTGGATAGCTCAAATCCTCAACAGCCGGTACCTGTAAATGATAGCGGCACTGTATTTAGTGGTGCAGCTGCTGGAGCTGGTGGTAAGATGTATTTCAAAGTTCGTGAAGCTGTATGTGTTCCGACCAATGAAATTATCGATATCAAATCACATTGGGAAAGAAAGCCAGAAGGCACTACTGGTAGCTAATAATAGCTGAACTCTCAAAAGTTTTAGTGTATCCTTAAAATAAAAAGGGGCAATAACAAAACATTGCCCCTTTTTTTCATGCTTTAAAGACTTTTATGAAAAAAATAATTACAGCTTTAATATTAATTTCAACCCTAGCGCTAGCGCAAAACACAGTATTCGGTACAATTACTGATCGAGCAAATGGAGATGCTTTGCCAGGTGCAAATGTCATCTTTTCTGGAACTAGCTTAGGGACCGCAGCTGATGGTGAAGGTTATTTTGAGATTAATAATGTACCCAATGGAAAATACGAAATCATGGTTTCATTCATTGGTTATGAGACCTATAAAACTGAGCTCGATGTGTTTGATGTTAAACCGGATACCTATCAAAACTTAAGTATACAATTAGCTGTTTCTGCTATCCAGCTTCAAGAATATGTGGTGACGGCAAGCAGAGGTAGGCGTGAAAAAATAACAGATGCACCTGCAGCAATCTCTGTGATATCAGAACTTAAAATTCGTAGTGAAAGCAATCCAAATCTAGGGGATTACTTTAAAAATATAAAAGGGGTCGATTTTACTGCATCTGGAATGGATAGCTATAATTTGAGCGCTAGGGGATTTAACTCAAGCTTTTCAAGTAGACTGTTGACCTTAACAGATGGAAGAATGGCTAATGTCCCCTCCTTAAGACTGATTGCCTATAACACAATCCCCCTTACCTCAGATGATGTAAGTCAGATTGAGGTAGTGCTTGGTCCTTCCTCAGCATTGTATGGTCCTAATGCGCACTCTGGCGTGGTGAATATTATTTCCAAACGACCAGCAGAATCGTTAGGTACGATCGTTGGGTATACGACAGGGACAAGAGAATTCAATAAGATGCAGGTACGTCATGCTGGTAAGATGAATAATTTTAGTTATAAGATGTCCGCTGTACGCTTTACAGCCCATGACTGGGAGTATATAGAAGCTGATGAAAAGAAAGAACATTACCGTCAGTGGAGAGAAGACGGTTTAGACGGAGATGATTTAGATGATCTTTTTGATGATGGGCGCGCAATTTGGGATGGCTGGGATATTAAAGTTGATCGTGATGGCGATGGAAAATTCGATACCACCTATTTTGGAAAAGATAATATCATTAATGATGTGAACCTGGATGGGATTAATGACCTGCCAAATTTTGATATAAGCAATCAACGCTTAGATCTGCGAATGGATTACGATTTTTCTAAAGATCATTTTGTAAGTTTGAATTTTGGACATGCGCGAGCAACCAATATCAATATTACGGGCATTGGACGATATTTGGCCAATGATTGGATCTATAATTTTTATCAAGGCCGCTGGATCTACAAGAACTGGTTTGCGCAAGCATATTTAAATACGAGCAACTCAGGAAATACGCGCAACTTAAGGACTGGTGAGATCGTAGTAGATCGATCCACTTTTTTCCACTTTCAATTCCAACACTCAACAGAATTTAAAAATTTAATGAATACCCAATTCATCTGGGGTGGAGACTATCAACGCACAATGCCTGAAACCTATGGTACTATTCTACCGGATGGTACGGGTGGAAGAGCACCAAAAAGCTATGGGCGCGATGGTGTTGATAATGATAAGGATGGAGAAGTTGATGAATGGGATGAGCTATTTGTAACCAATGAATTTGGTGTATATGCACAAACCCAAACAAAATTAAACTCCTATTTTGAACTTATCCTTGCGGGAAGGATTGATTTACATAGCGGACTTATTGATGATAAAAATGGATTAACATTTTTGAATGACCCATTGGATGGAAGTACATTGAAATATATCCCTCAGGCATCACCAAAAATCGGTCTACTTTATAAGCCTGATGATAATCACACAGTACGCCTTACCGCTGCAAAAGCTTTTAACACGCCCAGTTCTCAAGGATTGTATTTAGATGTAAAAGCGGCTCAGTATAGCATCTTTTCAGTTATGGCACGGGGCAATGATGATGGCTATACATTTTTTAGAGACTCATCAGATAATTTGATGTATTGGGACGTTCGAGCAAATTCCAAAACAGAATTTCAATTAGCTCCCATACCAGAAGGATCTATGATGTGGATTCCAGCTGTGCTTGGAAGACCCGGATGGGAAGTAAGGCCTGAAGACTATACGCGCATCAATGAAATTGAATCAGAAACTGTTTGGACGTACGAACTTGGTTATTCTGGAATTGTTTCGGATAAGTTTAGATTAACCCTTGATCTGTATAATAGTACCTATTCAAGCTTCGTAAGTGACCTAACCTGGATCACACCAGTCCTTCTTGATACATCTAAGAACGGTTTTTATGGAGTAGATAACCCTGACCCTTTAATTATGGGTGTTGTACCTGCGATGGAGCAAAGCAATTGGGCTGATGGCGGAGATGGTATTATTGGAAGTAGGTATATTCCATATGGAAGCTCTGAGTGGACTGATATTGTGAATATGACTATCCTAACTGATGCAGTTAATGGTACCTATACCAATTTCTGGGGACTGTCCCAAGCGCAAAGACAGGGATCTTGGATGGATATAGATCAAAACGGAGATACGCTTGGCGCATACCTTACCGATGATCAATGGCCAATATCTCCCCCGCTTATTCTTACAAATATTAATTATGGAAAAGTAAATCTATGGGGAATGGATGCTAGTGTTTATGCATTCTTATCAAAAAATATCACCTTAGATGTAAATGTCTCGTTTATTGGAAAGGATAAATTCTACAACCCGCTTACGCGAGACTATGATCCAGTAAATGCTCCAAAATTTAAGTTAAATGGAAAATTAGCATACATTGCTAAAAAGGGATTATTTGGTAATATTGGTGCGAGGTATATACCCGAATTTGATTGGGCAGCTGGTGTGCATTATGGCAAAATTGAAAGCTATTTGGTTTTTGATGGAATGCTTGGTTATCGATTTAATGATAAATATGATTTATTATTTAATGTTAATAATATGAACGATGATGTTCACAGGGAAATCATAGGTGGGCCCAAACTTGGTAGGCAGTTTACTTTAAAGTTTAATGCAAAATTCTAATCTATTCGGTTTTAACAATTACCCGACCAGTTTGACCTCCTTCTAGTATCTTTTTTATTTCAGAATCTAAATCGTTCAAGCTTGCAGTTCGGCTAAATTGGTCTATATCATCAATTTTCCATTCACTTGATAATTGATTCCATAGCCATTCTTTTTCTTCAATATTTCTCTCTGCAGAATCAACTCCTAGTAAACTGTTCCCTCTTAAAATAAAAGGAAAGACATTGGTTTCAAATGTTGCACCACCAACATTTCCACAACACGCTATAGTCCCTTCGCGATTTAAGCATGTAAGCAAGCCTGATAACGTGTTACCGCCAACTACATCAATACCTATATCGTATAGACCTTTTGATAATGGTTTACGAAATTGCTGATCTAATTCAGCGCGCGTAATTACCGTATTAGCGCCTAAGGAATTAAGGAAGGATGTTGAATTTTTTTTCCCAGTTACAGCCGTTACCTCCGCTCCAAGTTTTGATAAAAGTTGAACCGCGATACAACCTACCCCACCGGTTGCTCCCGTTACTATTGCTTTCTTATTGGTAATGCCATTTTTATTATTAAGCAGGTTAATACATAAGCCAGCGGTTAACCCACCGGTTCCCAGGGCCATTGACTCTTTAAGAGAAAGTGATTGGGGTAATTGTATTGCCCATTTACTTGGAACACGAATATATTCAGAAAAACCACCGGAAGTATTCATTCCCAAATCATAACCCGTCACAATAACTTTATCTCCAGATGAAAATTCAGAGCCAGTCGACTCTACTACTATCCCTGCTGCATCTATACCTGGAGTATGGGGATAATTTTTAGTCACTCCCTTATTTCCCGAAGCGGACAATGCATCTTTATAATTGATTGAAGAATAAGCAACCTTAATAGTCAAATCACCTTTGGGTAAATCATCAATGCTTCTATTTTCAATCGCATTAGAAAAGAGACCATCACCATCTTCTCTTACTACAAACGCTTTAAAATTAGAGCTCATGCAATCTCCATTTTCTTGCAAATGATTTGAAGCATAACTTCATCAGTTCCTCCTGCGATTGAGGCAACCCTACCATCTCGATATATTTTAGATGCTGGATTTTCCCAAGAGAATCCCATGCCTCCCCAATATTGGAGACAGGCATCAGAAACCTCTCTGGTAAGTCTCCCGCTTTTTAGTTTCGCCATCGATGCTAGATATGTCATATCTTTTCCTAAAATAAAATCATCAGCGGCCCGATATATAAGAGACCTAAGGGCTTCGACTTCAGTTTGTAATTCTGCTAATCTAAATTGTATAGACTGATTTTCAATAATTGTTTTCCCAAACGCATGTCGATCTTGACAATATTCAATGGTCTTTACAATGCATTGTTCAAGTACGATAAGAACGCTAGCAGAGAGAAATATTCTTTCTTCTTGAAACTGCTGCATCTGTATTTTAAACCCCTTACCTTCATCGCCTATGCGATAACGCTGCGGAACTCGAACATTATCAAAATAGACAGGTGCTGTATCCGATGTGTGTTGTCCAAGTTTTTCTATTTTGTCACCAACTGTTAACCCTTTAATTGAGGCTGGGATGACAATCAATGATTTATTATTATGAGGATCCTCATTGCTAGTATTTACTAGAGTGCAAAAGAAATCAGCTTGCTTTGCATTTGTGATCCACATTTTCTGACCATCAATAATATAATCATCGCCATCCTTACGGGCGGACGTTTTCAGCGCTGCAACATCTGAACCTCCTCCAACTTCACTAACTGCAAGCGCTCCTATATATTCTCCTGTAATGGCAGGAGATAAAAATTCTTCTTTTAATTCTGTTGAGCCAAATCGATCAATGACAGGTGTTGCCATATCCGTGTGTACGCCTATCGCAGTAATAACCCCTAAATCCCAGGCATGCCCTAAAGCTTCTGCAAAAGCCAATCCATAGCTATAGTCAAGTCCCATACCTCCAAATTCTTTGCTTTTAGTAATTCCAAGCAGATCAAGCGATCCTAGCTTTTTAAATAATGAGTGCGCAGGAAACATTCCAGACCTTTCCCATTCTTCAATATTCGGGTGAATTTCATTAACAGCAAAGTCGCGGACGGTCTTCATTAGGGCTATGTGTTCTTCGTTGAATTGCATAATTATTTTTCCTAACTCATGATTTAATCATAATAGTAGCTTTACCGGTGATTCGTTTCTCACCTGATTTATTTAATACCCGCAATGAAATAGTAAGAATTGTGTCATTATTAGAATCTTTTTCTTTCTTAGTAATTTTACCTGAACAAAATAATCTATCGTTTATTTGCGTCATTGAAACAAATTGAGATGAGAAATTAGTTAAAGATGTATGTGGAAATGCATTTGTCAACGCTCTGCCAAGGTAAGACATTACAAGCATTCCATGAGCAATAACATCTGGAAGGCCAGATTTTTTAGCAAACTCTATATCGGTATGTATTGGATTATAATCCCCCGAAGCATCAGAATATAATGCTAGAGAAGATCTTGATATTTTATTTAATTCAAGCGTTGGGATTGCATCGCCAATTTCAAGTCTTAAATAATCCCAGCTAGTCATCTTACCACCAATGTTGAAATCGATTCTGCAACCTTTGTATTGTTTTGATTTGTATAAATTGATAAAAAAGATATGAATTGCAGGGCTCCATTCTTTTTGTCAAAAATATTATCGATTTTACTATCCATATGTAATTGGTCACCTACATAGATGGGATTAAAATAATTATATTCCTCTTTTGCGTGTAAAATCCTACCAATTGGGACATTAAGATCTGTTAAATATAGAAATGGATTATCTTGTTTCATGGCGACTACTATTAAAAAGGTTGGCGGAGCTGGGATAGCTGGAAAACCGCTCTCTTTAGCTGCTTCATTATCAAAATAAATGGGATCATCTTGCCCGGTGGCCTTGGCAAATAAAAGTACAGTTTGAAGTTCAACATCAAAGGTAATGGTGGGGTATTGTTTTCCTATAAAGTCTCGATCTAAAATAATTTTTTTCATTAAAAAGTTTGCCCTTTTTCAATCATTTGATCAATTAATTTAGGAGGGGAAAACCTCTTTCCGTATTGGTTACTTAAATCTCTAGCGCGATCTCTAAACTGCTTTAATCCATAATCATTAATAAATTGAAGAGTCCCGCCTTTAAATAAAGGGAAGCCCCATCCAAAAATACTGCCAATATTAGCATCAGCTACCGAGGTCAACACACCTTCTTCATAACACCGAACAGTTTCAATGGCTTGTATAAAATGAAAGCGATCAATCATTTCCTGTTGGGAAAGTGGATTTTCAGATAATGGAAAATGTTTTTCTAGTTCGGGCCAAAGGTATTTTTCTTCATTATTTGGGTATTCATAGAATCCTCCATGCCCTGCTCTACCTGTACGGTTTACCTCCTTGGTCATAAAATCAATAACACCATCCCATGGTCCCGCTTCAATCTCTTTCCCTGCAGCTTTTAAGTCTTTCCAGGATTGGTCGCGAATATGGGCAGCTAGACCTATGCTTATTTCATCAATAACTGCAAGCGGGCCCACAGGGAAACCTGCTTGTTTTCCAGCTGATTCAATATTTTTTGCAGAATTACCCTCAGTCAAAAGCGTCATACCCTCCCCTGTATATCGTTCAAAAACGCGTGAGGTGTAAAATCCTCTACTATCATTTACTACTATCGGTATTTTCTTTATTTTTAATACATAATCAAAGGCTTTCGCAAGCGTTTGAGGTGAAGTCATTTTTCCTTTAATAATCTCAACAAGTTTCATTTTATGTACAGGGGAGAAAAAATGAATACCTATGAATTTTTCTGGCGAAGCAGATTGCTCAGCTAAGCTTGTAATGGGTATCGAGGATGTATTGGATGCAAATACCCCATTTTCCACAAGATGCTTTTCAGCTTTAGCAGTAACCTTTGCTTTTAAATCTCTATCTTCAAAAACTGCTTCAATAATTAAATCGCATCCCTTTAGTAGTTTATTATCATCGGTTGGTGTAATTCTTTGTAAGGCGGCATCCATCTTTTCTTGATCGATCAATCCGCGCTTTTGAGCGCTTTCAAGAATATTACGAATGCGCTTCAAACCATTGTTTGCACTTTCTTGATTAACATCTGTCATTACCACTTCCATCCCTGCCATGGCAGACGCATATGCAATTCCATGCCCCATCAGCCCCGATCCGAGAACTCCCACCTTTGACGTTGAAGTTAATGAAATATCTTTGGGCCTACTGACTCCAGAATTCAATGCGTTCATTTGAAACCAAGTTGCATTCATTATATTCTTTGAGACTTTTCCATTAGATAATTGAACAAAAAATCTTGATTCAATCCTAGACGCGGTTTCAAAATCAACTAAAGAGCCTTCAATTACTGCGCTTAATATTGCTTCTGGTGCAGGAAAATTACCGCGGGTCTTTTTTCTTAATACTGCTGGAGCCACAGCAATCATTTGGGCATTTTTTGGATGATGCGCATTGCCTCCAGGGAATTTAAAAGATTTTTGATCCCAAGGTTGCTCATAGTTGGGATTTGAATCAATCCACGATATAGCTTTTGAAAGCATTTCTTCTTCATTGGAGGCTAATTCATTTATAAGACCTTTGCTCTGTGCCTGAACTGCATTAAGCTGCCTGCCTTCTAATAATAACGGCAAAGATGATTCTAATCCAATGAGGCGAGGAAGTCGTGCAACTCCTCCCCCACCAGGTAGAATTCCAAGATTGACCTCAGGAAATCCAAATTTAGATTTTGAATTGTTAACCGCAATCCTATAGTGACAACACAAAGCAAGCTCCATACCGCCTCCTAGCGCGGTTCCATTCATTACTGCAACAATAGGCTTACCTATAAGCTCAAACCTCCTCATTACTGCTTTGCCCGACTCCACTATATCATAGCATGTCTTAGCTGCATTAATATTATATAGCATGTCAAGGTCTGCCCCTGCGAGAAATGTTTTTTTAGCTGAAGCAAGAATGACTCCCTTTAAATTTGATTCTTTTTCAAGTTTCATTACATTTTCAAGCAAAGATTTATAAAAATCTTCATTAATTAGATTAACAGATTTATTAGCCGTATCCATTGTAAGGGTTACAATATTATTGTCATCTTTATTGTATATAAATGCCATTATAAAATCTTTAATTATACTCGCTCTATAACCGTAGCAATACCCATACCACCAGCAACACATAGGGTTACTAATCCTACCGTTAGGTCTCGATATTCTAATTCATCTAATAACGTTCCCATTAACATGGATCCAGTTGCGCCTAATGGATGACCCATCGCTATCGAACCTCCATTAACATTTAGATTATCAGTGTTATCTATATTCATTTCCTTCATAAATCGTAATACAACCGCAGCAAAGGCTTCATTTACTTCAATTAAGTCGACATCACTAATTTTCATTTTTGCGCGCTTTAAGGCCTTCCTAGTTGCAGGAGCAGGACCGGTAAGCATAATTGTGGGATCGGTTGAACACGTTGCAATAGAGCGGATTATAGCCCGAGGTTTGAGTCCTAAATCCTCTCCAATCGCTTTAGATCCAATAAGTGTTAAGGCAGCTCCATCAACAATGCCTGAAGAGTTTCCAGCGGTATGAACATGATTTATCTTTTCCACATTTGGATATTTTTCTTGAGCTACAGCATCATAGCCCATCTTACCAATAAATTCAAATGAAGGCTTTAATTTTGATAGTTCATTTATAGAGGATTCTTGTCTGATATGCTCATCTTTTTCAAGGATAAGTAATCCATTCTGATCATAGATTGGTATAATTGAATTAAACTTATTATTGCGTTGAGCTTCCAAAGCTCTTTTGTGAGATTCTAGCGCAAAAGCATCTAAATCGGACCTGGATAATTTATCTATTGTTGCAATAAGATCTGCTCCAATACCCTGCGGAACATAATTAGTTTCTAAACTGACTTTGGGCTCAAATACCATTGAACCTCCATCGGTTCCCATTGGAACTCTAGACATTGATTCAACACCACCAGAAACAATTAGATTTTCCCATCCCGATTTTATTTTCATCGCAGCAATATTGATCGCTTCAAGGCCAGACCCGCAAAATCGGTTGATCTGCATACCCGGAACATCTGTATCCCAACCAGCATACTGGGCTGCGGCTTTTCCAATATTTGCGCCTTGATCACCAACGGGCATTACACACCCAATTACAACGTCATCAACCAGAGAGGTTTCTAAATTATGTTGATCTGACAATGAGATCATGAGTTTTGAGAGTAAATCTGTTGGTGTTACCTCATTCAGGGATCCATTTTTCCTTTTACCGCGTGGAGAGCGAATTGAATCAAAAATATATGCTTCACTAGTCATTATTTACTCATTAGTAATATAATATTATGTTATCATCATATAAAAAGCAGAAAACTTATTTATTTATTAAATTTATTTCAATTATCACATGGTAATTTGCTTATTAAAGATGAGTAGAATAGTACAAATAATAATTTCAAATATTTTATTTTTTGCTGGAACAATTGCTTTGCTTTGGTCAATTAAGCGACTAATTGAACGCAGAAAAAAATAATATATTAATTGAGCTATGTGTTTCCCCAAAAAAGAAAGCAGGATCGTAGAAATACTGGGAGCGGGGGAACAACCAGTTTTCCTTAATAACGATCCTGCCAAAATCAATCAAAAGTTATTTATGCATTTATCATAGGACAAGCTTTTTTTATTATCATCAGTATTGCTAATTTTTAAAATGATTGAATCATTAATTAACATTGATAAAAGCATATTTAAGTTTTTTAATTCTACGATTTCAAATCCAGTTTTTGATGTTTTTTTTCCTATAATAACTAATCAGGATATTTGGATTATTCCAATCTTGATTGGAGTAATTATTCTATCTATCAAGGGAGGTCATAGAGGTAAAATTACTTCAGTGACCTTAATCATAGGAATTATATTAGCTGACTATTCTTCAGCTCAAATCCTTAAACCTTTTTTCCAGCGCCTTAGGCCAAGTCATGACCTTATTGACGGGATTAGATTGCTAGTCCCAAAGGGCGGAAAGTATGGATTTGTCTCTTCACATGCAGCAAATATATACGCTGCAGCAACAATCTTGGGCTATTTCTATGAAAAGTATAAAAAGTTATTTTTTACAATTGCAGCTCTGGTAGCATTTAGTAGGGTTTATGTTGGCGTTCACTATCCAGCAGATATATTTTTTGGTGGATTACTTGGCTATGGATTAGCTTGGACTGTTTTGACTGGCTGGGTAATGATAAAAATAAGAAATCTAAAAGCTGGGAAAAACTGGGTAAAGTACTAGTTTGGCAAAGAATCTTCCGGTGGATTTATAGGATACTCTCCAAACCCATCCTGCTCGGGTGAAACTATTTTCCCATGTTCATTTTCATATCTATTAATATTATCCTTAAGAGCAGATAGAAACGCTTTAGTATGCTGTGGGGCCATAATAACTCTAGAATGAACTCTCGCTTTGGAAACCCCGGGAAGTATTTTCGTAAAATCCATAACAAACTCAGCTGGAGAATGCGTAACAACCACAAAATTAGAATATTCGCCCTCACTGGTTTCTTGAGATAATTCAATATTTATTTGCTGAATGTTCTTTTTATCTTCCATAATAATTTACCGTTGTTGTTTTTTCTGTTTTTTACTTTGATTAAAATCTTCCCATTCTTCTTCAATTCCTTCAAAATCTTCATAGCCTTTTATTTCTTCGTCTTCAGCTTTTTGCTTATAAATTTCCATCTCTGTCTCATATAAAGTAAAAATATCTTTTTTCTTCTCAAAATCATCAGGGTCTACATCTTCCTCATCCTCAGGCTCTAACCTCTCCACGTCTTCGCTGTAGACTTTTTGATCAAAAAAATCAAGATTCTCAACCAATCCGTTTGCCATAAGATATTCTAAAAAATCTAGATATTTTCTATCTTGCAAATCAGTTTTACAATGCCTACAGGTTAGTGATTCCTTGATATCAATTTCTTCAAGGGGTCCTTCGCAGGCTGGGCAGATAATTCCTTCTAACATTAATTTTTTCCTATTTAACAGGAAACGAATATAGTTGGAGTATCACAGTTGGTCAATCAATTTCAATCAAGAATTTGAAATTTTTTTAAGTAATGCTTTTTCAATAGAGCTGAAATTTTTCCCTCTTCTCTTTTTTACAACTTCAGCGGTGGCAATAAATTTATCAATATCTACCGATAAATGTTTTCTATTGACGTACCATGAAAAATGTGGGATAGTTTTAGGGATAAAACCATATGATGCAATCATTGACCCTACCCCAATTACAGATCCTGTATTGATAAGCGTTCCAATCGCAGTTTTGACATGGTCTCCTACGAAACATCCAATGTGAAGATTCTCTGAATCTACTAATTGATCATTAATATGAACTTTTACAGAGCTATAATTATTTTTCAGGTTACTATTAGATGTTCCAGCTCCCAGATTAATCCATTCCCCTAGAAAAGAATCCCCTAAATGCCCATCGTGAACTTTATTTGTATACCCTTGAATAATTGAAGAGTCTACTTCACCGCCTATTTTACACTTTTGACCAATAACGCTACTCTTGATTTTTGTTAGTGGGTTTATTACGCTATCAACTCCAATATATGCTGGACCTTCGATATAGGTTTGGCCATACACCAAAGCTCCATCATCAATAATTACAGGACCATTATCAGCGTTAATTAATGCTCCAGGCATCACAGTGGCATTATTGATAAATATTTTTTCTGAATTTAATAAGTTTACTTTGGAGTAATCCTGTGAATCGATTGGGATTAATTTGGTTGATTCATCATTGATTGTTTGTGGGACAAGCTTAAGTATATCCCATAAATAATTACATAGATTAACATCAATGTCACTTGATTCAAGTGCATCATAATCGGATTTAAGCGGACCTCCTTTGGAATGCCACCTAGCCGCATCCTTAGAAGAAAGATTTGCTGCTACTAGTCTACCATCGGAATAAAAGGTTAGGTTTTCCCTATCTAATAATTTATTGCTTTCCTCAGACCAAATTACAGAACCCGACAACCAGAGCCCATCTTCATAGTCCTTAGGATTAACATCGTAATTAGTATGAGCCTCAGAAACCAAATCAGTCAATTCTTCTCTTACAACCAATGAAATGGGTTGATCAGGAAATAAATTGCGTATGCGATCTAAAAATGTTTCTGAGCCAATCCTGATATCAAAAACTGCTCGAGTTGTTGAAATTGGGGATAAGTTCAACGCGTACTGATCTTCAAAAACATATATTTTCATTCTATTCCTAAAATTTGAAAAATTTCTTTAAAACCGCTCTCTGCTAATTCTTCACCTTTTCTACGAACCATTATATTATAAAATTTTTCCCCTTCTTCGCTATAAAAACCTAATTTTAGTTGAGCGGTAACAGTTCTTGTTATAGTTGCGGAGACAGTAGCAAACTCCTGATTAAGATCAAGAATGGCATCAACTTTAATTTTTTGACAGATATTAATTAATTCCTTTCCAGGTAATCCCCATCTATTTAAATCTTCTTCGGTATAAAGAATATAATCTTCAAATTCATTTATTTCAATAATGTTGCCAATTCCTGAAGGTCCTAGAAGTTTCATATTTCTTTTTTTTCTTGGCCCTAATGCATTTTTCATTGCATCTAAAAATCTCTTTGCGAGATCTGATTCTGTTGCATGCTCTGGTAAAATAATTAAAAAATCTATTGGTAGCTTACCTCTTTTCTTTAAAGATAAGGAATTCGAACCTGATTTACTCCTAGTGCGAATTCTATGCCACCATAGCGCTGCCTTGGTTGTATTGAATTGATTCATTTTATTTATAAATAGTAATTCTTAGGCTCATTAATCAAAGTCAAAATTGTATTAAATTCATTCATTCTTAAAAGGATAAAATACATTGAACGTAAGAAAAAAAATATTTTGGGGTGGCTTGGGCTGGGTATTAGGGGGTCCAATTGGCGCAATCATAGGCTACTCAATGGCTGGTATGAATACACAACAAGGAAGTTCGGGTAGTTACTTTGAGTCTAATAGATATCCTAAAACACAGCCTGGCGATTTTATGATATCATTATTAGTTCTGTTTGCAGCTGTCATGAAAGCGGATAACAGAATGCTTAAATCTGAATTGGATTATGTAAAAGAATTTTTATCTAAAGAATTTAGCAAGAAACAGGTTCACGATTTTATGATTCTGTTTAAAGATATTTTAAAGCAGAGCTATCCATTAAAAGATGTTTGTAGGCAAATAGCACGCTCTATGGATCACCCGAGTAGATTGGAATTGATACATATTCTATTTGGCCTATCTTTAGCAGATGGCAATATACATGCCAATGAGGAAAAATTGATTCATACCATTTCAAATTATCTCAATATTAACCAGAATGATTTTTCTTCTATAAAGGCAATGTTTATTAAAGATTTTGAATCTGATTATAAAATTTTGGAAATTTCTCCTGATTTAAGCGACGAAGAAGTAAAAAAAGCATATAGAAAAATGGCTGTAAAATATCACCCTGATAAAGTTAATCATTTAGGAGAAGAGGTTAAATCTTTGGCAGAAGAAAAATTTAAAATGGTAAATGAAGCGTATAGCAATATTAAAAAGAATCGCAATACTATTAGCTAATTTTTATGAGGATCTAAAACAATATTATGTCAAAAAAAGCTGGACAATATCCTTTCACAAGAGGAATCTATAAGAATATGTACAAGGACAGGCTATGGACAATGAGGCAATACGCTGGATTTACATCTGCAGCAGAATCCAATAAACGCTATCGATATCTGATTGATCAAGGTGTTTCTGGTCTATCGATTGCTTTTGATCTTCCCACTCAAATTGGATTTGATTCAGATCATAAAATGGCTATAGGTGAAGTTGGAAAAGTAGGGGTACCTATTGTATCTATACATGATATGGAAAGACTATTTAGAAAAATAGACCTCAACAAAATTTCTACCTCAATGACTATCAATTCCACAGCTGCTATATTACTTTCTTTTTATATCGTTTTGGCGGAAAAAAAAGGAATTTCCATTGATAAATTAAAAGGCACAGTTCAAAATGATATTCTAAAAGAATATCTTGTAAGGGGTACATATATTTATCCCCCAGGTCCTTCAATGAGATTAATAACGGATATCTTTTCTTTCTGTGAAAATCATATGCCAAAATGGAATCCTATATCCATATCAGGCTATCATATACGAGAGGCAGGATCAACAGCTGCCCAGGAAATCGGCTTTACTTTTGCGAATGCGATAGCATATGTACAATCAGCGGTTGATAGAGGTTTAGATCCTAATCGTTTTGGTAGTCGATTATCTTTCTTTTTTAATTCTCATAATGGTTTTTTAGAAGAAATAGCAAAGTTTCGCGCCGCAAGAGAGATATGGGCGAATATCATGAAAGAAAGGTTTGAAGTAACTAATGAAAAAGCGATGATGTGCAGATTTCATGTGCAAACAGGGGGATCTACCTTAGCAGCACAACAAGTTGAAAATAATATCGTACGAACAACTGTTCAAGCATTATCCGCAATACTAGGTGGGGCTCAATCTTTACATACCAATGCATACGATGAAGCATTGGCTCTACCAACTGACCGTTCAGCAAAAATTGCACTGAGAACTCAGCAAGTGATTGCCCACGAAACAGGTTTAGCAGATTACGTTGACCCTTTAGGAAATAGTGAGCAGATTGAAATTCTAACAAATAAGACTATCGATGAAGCAAGATTGCTAATCAGTCAAATTGATGACCTTGGCGGTGCTGTTGAAGCAATAGAAAATGGTTGGATGCAAAATGAAATATCTAAAAGTGCCTATATCTATCAAAAATCTATTGATGAAAAAGAACAAACTATTATTGGTCTTAATAAATTTACTGAAGATGATAATATTGATATTAAATTGCAAAAAATTGATCAAGATGGAGTGGATAAGCAAATAGATCAAGTAAAAAAGCTCAAAAATAAAAGAGACAATCTATCAGTTAAAAATAAAATTGAAGATATTGAATCATGCGCATTGACCAATGATAATTTAGTTCCAAAAATCATTGAAGCTGCTAGGGCAGAGTGCACTCTTGGTGAGATTGCAGATGCGCTAAGAAAGTCTTTTGGGGAATACAATCAAAATTAATTTGTTTGTATTTTTATCTAGAAATATTTAAGATTTATTTAGTTATTAAAATAAAATATAATTTTAATCAAGAAATTAATTATTAATGGGATCAATTATGAATAAGTTAAATTTCCATTTATTTATTTTTATTTTTATTCTTTCATGCTCTCAACAAACAGCTCCACCGCTCAATTTAGAGAATGAGCAAAAAATTAAGCAAACTGTAGAAAATGAGCGCGCAACACTTCCCGAGCCTCAAGAACCCACGTTTGCTGCGCAAGAACCAATTAATGAGCCAATAATTAATGAGCAGATTGATTCTGGCCCTATGCCAGAACCTATTGAGACTCCAGCTGATACAGACCCCAAAGATGAATTGAAAATGGCACCAATGCTGTATCAAGATTTTGCATGGGAAAAATACATGGTTGAACCAGGTGATTTCTTAGTAAAAATCGCAAAAAAAGAATATGGTGATTTTAAACTATGGAAATATATCTATGAATGGAATAAAGAACAGATTGGTGATAACCCCAATATGATCTACCCGTATCATTTTTTCAATCTGCAAAAAGAACGTTTAGCTGCTAAAACCTTTGAGCCAACCTATTTTGACTATATTGTTCAGCCGGGTGATAATTTATGGAATATTGCTGGAAAACAATATGGTGATGCAAAATCATGGATTATACTTTTATGGGACAATGAAGACTCAATTAAGGCTACTGCAGGTATTCTTAGCCCAGGAATGGTTCTAAAATTAAGAGAAAAACTCGATCCAAACGCTTAGCTATCAGAAACTTTCTGTTGATCTGATAGCTTCTGATTTATCTACAAATTCTCTAGCTCAAAATATTAAATATTTTGAGAGCTTACCCTCTACAAATTCTACCGCCTGGAAATTAATTAGTGATGGTATTAATTCTGGAGTGATTGTTACTGATTACCAATATAAAGGCAAAGGTCAAAGAAATAATAAATGGATTTCATCAAAAAAAAATAGCATCACATTTACTGTTTTTATTAATCAAGAAGTTAAATCTAATCAGTTAGGTTTTTTCCCAATTATAGCTGGTCTTGCGGTTAAAAAAGCGCTTGATAGCCATCAAGTAAAAATTTCATTAAAATGGCCCAATGATCTTATTATAAATAATAAAAAGATTGGTGGAATATTATGTGAATCAAAAGTCAGAGGTAAGTTATCCAAATTTATTGTTATAGGTATTGGAATTAATACTAATGAAACCAAAGATGACATACATAAGTTCAATATTCCAAATACCTCATCGCTTAATATTGAATGCGGAAAAATATTTCAACGTGAACATATAATTAGCTCTATAATTAAAAATCTTGAACTGCTCCTGATTAACTTTCCTAATAATATTGAAAAAATAAAAGAGGCGTGGGAATTAGGATGTGACCATATTGATGCAAGCACAGAATTTTACCATAATTCTAAATTGATAAAGGGGGTTTTTAAGGGAATTTCAATAGATGGTAGTGCAATAATTAAAACACGAAACAGGCTTCAAACGATCACTAATTCATCAAGTATGATTTAATGTTTATGAATAGGTGAAATCTTGGTCTTGATTTCGTAATCATTAAATTCATTAATTAATTTTTTTTGTAATTCATGGTCTAGCTCTAAGATATCTTGCCTGCTCATCCCAAGGGAAACATTTACGCCAAATAGGATTAAGTTGTGATTATCGGTATTAACAATTCTAATATCATGAATATTCGTAATTCTATCATCATTCATACTAATAAGCTCAAGCGATTTCTTTACTTTTTTAACCATGGGATTATCTGGGTATACTGGGTCAATATGAACTGTTGGTTCAACCCCCATTGATTTCTCAAGTATTGTTTCAACTGATTCTGAAATATCATGGGCTTCGGCAGCAGTTTTTCTTGCATCAATTTCAACATGAAGGCTAATATATTTTTCATGACCATAATTATGCACAACAATATCATGAACGCCTAACGTATCGAATACACCTAAAACAATCTCTCTTATTCTATCGAGCTCATCAGAATTTGGTGGTGTCCCAATTAAATCATCTACAGAGTCTTTAGCTATATCAAATCCAGTATATATTAATAGCATAGCAACTCCAAGACCTGCCCACCCATCAATAGTTGGAAAGCCATATTTTCCCGCAATTAACGCACAAATAACAAGGGTGCTTGAAATTGCATCCATCCTGTGATGCCACGCATCTGCATGTAATAATCCTGAAGCTATTTTAGATGACAGAAACTTGGCATATCTCGCGGTTATTTCTTTGATGATGATTGTGAAAAATATCATTCCAACCATCCACCATTCCGGAGAAGATATGATTGGGTTTCTTATGCGTTCTATTGAGACTTCAATAAATTCAATACCAGCAACACAAAGTAAAACTGCAATAATAAGGGTGGCTATATATTCTGCGCGCCCATGCCCATAGGGGTGACGAGCATCCGCTGGTTTGTCTGATTGCTTGAATCCCCAAATAACAATTCCAGATGTAATCATATCAGATAAGGTATGAATAGCATCGGCAATTAGGCTAATTGCTCCAGTTATAATACCAATTGAGAGCTTTATTATAAATAAGAATGAGTTTACCGTTATAGATACTTTTCCCTGGAAAATTCCAATTTTAGCTCTGTAAAATTTACTGGATTCTTTAAGGTTTGGTATAAATTTATTTGTGAGGCCCTGGAACATAAGCTAGGTGGTATTAGTAGTAATTAAATTTATAAAACTAAGAATCGTATGCTGCAATTCCAGTTTCATGCTCGCCAATAATCAGTGTATGCATTTCATGTGTACCTTCATAGGTAAAAACAGATTCTATATTTGCCATATGTCTAATAGGAGAATAATCAATTGTAATACCATTCCCACCTAGAATCTCACGAGCTGTCCTGGCAATATCTCTTGCTATAACGCAATTGTTTCTTTTCGCAAGAGATACCTGTTGAAAAGTCATTTTATCTTCATCTTTTAATCTGCCCAATCTGTATACTAATAATTGCGATTCAGTAATTCTTGTTATCATTTCAGCTAGTTTTTGTTGCGTCAATTGATAGCCAGCAATTGGTTTTGAGAATTGTTTTCTTTCTTTAGAATAATTTAATGCAGTAGTATAGCAGTCAACAGATGCACCAACCATACCCCAGGCAATTCCATATCTAGCCTGCGTAAGGCAGCTTAATGGGCCTTTTAGCCCTTCAATATTTGGCAATCTAGAGGAGTCTGGAATGCGTACATCTGACATTGATAACTCCGAAGTAATTGATGCGCGTAAGCTGAATTTCCCATGAATATCACTTGAAGAGAATCCATCTGTTCCTTTTTCAATTAAAAACCCTCTAATAATCTCATTTTCATCGCGAGCCCAAACCAGCGCGACATCTGCAATTGATCCATTAGTAATCCACATTTTATTTCCATTAATGATCCAATCATCACCATCTTTTTTACAAGTGGTCACCATCCCGCCTGGATTTGATCCAAAATTAGGTTCTGTTAAGCCAAAACAACCAATTTTCTTACCAGATCCCAAATCTTTTAACCATTTTTCTTTCTGCTGATCTGAGCCATAGGCATGTATGGGGTACATCACCAGGGATCCTTGAACACTAGCAAATGAACGCAAACCTGAATCTCCACGTTCCAGCTCATGAAGGATTAATCCATAAGCAACATTGCTAATTCCCGCCCCACCAGAGCTTTGAGGAAGTGAAGAACCAAAAAATCCAAGCTCACCTAATTTTATTGATAGCTCAGTAGGAAATGTAGCATTTTCATAATGCTCATTGATCAGCGGCATAAATTCTGATTGAACAAAATCAAACGCTGTTTTTTGAATTAATAATTCTTCTTCACTTAGAAGATCAGTTATATTATAAAAATCAGGTCCTAAACTCTTCATAAAACTCTCTTTAATTATATCAGAAAATTACAATCTTTTAATAATTATATTGAAACAATCTCTCGTTGCTCGGCAATTCCCATTGAAACTAAAAAAGGATCTTGATTTTGGTTGGATAAAAATGTTTTTTTTGAATTGACATTATTCCAATTGTTTTGAACTATAATTTGGCCAACAGCTCCTCCTAATGAGTTTCCAGGACCCAAAAGGACTATCTTGTCTGGACAAAACTCTTTCATCGCAACCGTAATTGATTTAGTAAAATCATATGCCTTGGTGACTTGAGTGCCTAGTGTATAATTATATAAATCTTGAGGGTTGGTACTATATGATTCCCAAATATTACCTCGACCATCAATAAGTGGTATGTTTGGCTTAGAAAAAAATGAGCTAGGGAAAATACCAAATGCATTTGTTGAAATTGTATTCATTAGTGGTGTATGAAATGCTCCATGATAGGGTATTTTAAAAGGATAATCGTCAATGGGGGGTAATATCTTTTTAAGATGCGTTAAGGACTTATTATCTCCCCCAATTACAATATATCCACCTAAATAAATGGAAACATATGCATTTGCTTTATTGATTGCATCTAACACAAGAAGGGTTTTTTCATGATCTGTTTGCCAGGTTCTATCAATTATGGGATAAATTAATTGCCCGCCAATAATCTTATCCTTCATCATGGAGCCCATTGTATCAATTAATTCAAAAGCGTTCTCATTTAACACTGCCCCACTCAGCGCAAGCGCTGTATACCATCCCATGGAATTACCTGCTATAGCAACAATTTCATATTTTTCCCGATCAATTGAAGTAAAATCCATAAAACTGCAAGCATAGATTAATGCTGATGCATTTTCGCCGACCATATGAACTTTTGCTCTGAATGGTAATGAGTCTAATTCTAGCGGACTGAGTTGATTATTAAATTTTCTTTTTCCCTCTATAAAGTTAATCTCAGGTAAAGATAGGTCTAGATACTTTTTTAAGTAACCGGATGTTTCTCTTGAATAAGAACCACGTCCAGGGCAAATAACTATTATTTTTTCTCTAGGCATTGAATAATTTTAGTGCAGCTTCAGTTATTGAATCTTTGCTAGGTAAAGTTGATGTAGCTCCCTCACCTAATGGAACAAAGCTATCCATCGCAGCATGTAATTTAATTTGGATGGATTTTTTGCTTACTGATAATAAGTCAGTCATAATTCCCTCGCCATAGCAACCAGACTTTCTGCATTCATCAACAATAAGGACTTTATTTGATTGACCTATTAGCTTTAACAATTTCTCACCATTGACTTCGGATAGCCAGCACAAATCAATTACTTGAATCTTTTTATTAATTTTCTTTTCAATTTCTTTCTGAGCCTGAAGGGATAAATATAAACCATTACCATAGCTCAATATCGTTAATGCTTTCCCATTGCCATATTTTCTAGATTCACCTACAGGAATCTGCTCAGTAAGTTTTGGGTATGCAAAGCTCCATTTTCCATCACCTCTATTTAATAAATCCTTGGTCATGTATAAAGCAATGGGCTCAATAAAAATTACTATTCTATTATCTTCATGCGCTGTTTTTATAGCAGCTCTCAACATTTTAACTGCGTCTAAGCCATTGGAAGGGACAGCTAATATTATTCCAGGAATATCTCGAAAAATGGTTAAAGAATTATCATTGTGAAAATGACCTCCAAAGCCTTTTTGGTAGGCAAGCCCTGGGATTCTGATAACCATTGGATTTGTATACTGTCCTTCTGAAAAAAATGGAAGCGTCGCCGCCTCTCCTCTAAGCTGATCCTCGGCATTATGAAAATAAGCTAGAAACTGAATTTCAGGAATTGAAACGAATCCATTATGCCCAAATCCAGTAGCAAAGCCAATAATCGATGTTTCATCTAAGGGGCTGTCAAAAATTCTGCGCGCTCCAAATTGTTTGTATATATCTGCTGTAACATGATATACGCCACCCTTTTTTGCAACATCCTCACCAAAAATTACAGTATTAGAATACTGCAAAAGACTATCAAATAATGCATAATTAATCAGCTTTGCCATATGGTGTTTTTGATTCAATCTTTTATATTCTTTACCAAATATTTTTTTTCTACTATTTTCATTTGGCAATGGTGGAGATACTCGTTTGTTCGAATTACTGGTGATCGCACTCATAACTTCTTTACCATCAATAAGCTTTGGCCGCATTGAAGCATAGTCAAAGACCTGATGCACTCTGCTCCTACAATTCTCATATATATTTATCACTTCTTCAGATGATAGACAATTATTTTCTATCAGCAGTCTCGCAGAGTGGAGCAATGGATCATTAAATTCTATGGACTCTATTTCATCTAATGTTTTATAACCCAGTTCAATATCTGATCCAGCATGTCCCATCAATCGTATAGTTTTCATATGTAAAAAGACCGGTTTTCTATTTTTGCGACAAAATGACTCTGCTTGAATAGTTTTGATATATAAATCAATAAGATTTAGTCCATCTGTTTGTAAATATTTAATTCCTATTCGGTTAGAATAATTTTTTTCGATCCAGTAATCTTCAGTTGGAACAGATATTCCCAGTCCATTATCCTCGCAAATAAAAACAATAGGTACGTGGCCACCATTGTATTGGATAAGACTAGCTGTATTGAACGCGCTAAGCGCAGTGGCGTGGTTTGTACTTGCATCACCAAAGCTACATACGACGATACTATTATCTTTAAGCTCTCTTTCTTTAATATTTAAATCACGCGCCCTATCAATTGATACAGCAGCCCCTACCGCTTTTGGGAGATGGCTAGCAATTGTGCTAGTTTGAGGTGGAATATTGAGTTTTTTACTTCCTATAACTTTATGGCGACCCCCGCTTATTGGATCATCAGATGACGCTACAAAAGAAAGTGCTGTATCATAAAGCGGGGTTGATCCATTGCTTTGCTTGGATCTTTCAATGAAGAAAGGGGTGCTTCTGTAGTGAAGAAAAGCAATATCTTCTAGATGAAATATTTTTCCAAAAACAGCATTCCCTTCATGGCCAGAGCTTCCAATCGTATAAAAACATTTACCCTCATCTTTTAGAGTTCTAGCTTTAAGATCCATATGTCGACTTAAAACCTGAGACTGAAATATTGAAATTAAATCATGAGTTTGAATATTTAAATCAGAGAGATTAGATATGGTTCTAGGTTGTGGGAATTTACCGTTTTTTGTGAGCTTGGTAAAATTCCTATCAATGATTTCTGCTCTATTAAACATAAAAATAATTTAATTAGTTATTAAATAGAGAATCTATTTATCTATTTATTATCTACTTAAGCTTTTCAATTTTTATTATAAACTCGCGCAACTCACGAACATTGCCAGCTTCAATTTCACCAGATGCCCATTTCAAATCAAAATCCTCTTGACTATCTGATCCGCCCTGCTCTTTATATAATGAATATAGGTCCTTTTCACTTCGCGGTTTATTTGCATGTAATGAAGCAGTTAGTTGATATGCAATATCTTCTTGAATATCAACAATAACTCTTTCCGGTAATTTTTGCTCTAATATTGACTGCTCAATTTTTGAGAACCGCATACCTTTTACGACATAATCTTGATATGCTTCCCAGGCAAATGGCGCCACCTCCTTCACAAAAGATGCCATTGCATCAGAAAAAACACGAATCTCATATTGTGCATGACCATCTGAACGCAAACCTATAAAATGAAGAAGGTTGTGAAGATCATTTTTCCAATACCATTCAGTGTAAAGATTGACAGGGAGGATTGCGCGTGCAAGCTCCCTTGCAACACCCGCCTCATTTAATTCACTGTAAATCTCAAAACTGCGCTCTGAAATTTCTTTAAAATAATTCTGAACCTTTTTTTTCAAATCTGAATCTACTTCACCCATCCTCCCCTGCTTATTGATTGAGCTTTGAAATTCAATATGATCGGGATTGGGATAATAAAATTCATCACGCGCCTCAGAATATCTTAAGGAATATTCATTAATATTTGCTGTACGATGCCTAACCCACTGTCTTGCAACAAAGATGGGCATCTTGCAGTGAAATTTAAATTCGACCATTTCAAATGGGGTTGTATGGCGGTGTCGCATTAAATATCTAATTAAGCCACGATCTTGAGATAATTTACTCGTTCCTTTGCCATAGCTGACTCGTGCGGATTGAACAATAGCATCATCTCCTCCCATTGAATCAACTAGGCGAACAAATCCCTTATCTAGGCATTTTATTGCATCTTTAGGTAAATCACTCATTGATAATCTCAACTCTCAATTTTTTTATAATAAAGCATACAAAGATTATTATAATAAAATTGTCAAAACAAATGGATTACATATTTATTATTTTGAATACAGATTCAAAATAAGCCAAACTACCCGCAATCAGCCCTGGTTCAATTTTCGTATTTTTCAGGTTATAGGTTCGGCTGTTTCCAAATAGATCAACAAGAGATCCCCCTGATTCATTAATAATGCAATGCCCTGCACATATATCCCATTCATTTTTTGGCTGTAGCGTAGCAAAGATATCAGCTCTTCCCGCTGCAATTAATCCGAGTTTATAGGCGACTGATCCAACCGGTTCTATTTTATTGCAATATTCTTGATACCTGTCCCACATTCCTCTTTTTACCTCAGATCTACTAACAAGCAAAGATAAGTTTTGATTGCCTTGTAAACATTTTATTGATTTTCCGTTTAACTCCGCACCTCCATTATTAACAGCAGAAAATAATTCATTTTTTGCGGGATTATATATTACTCCTAGGATTGGCTTGCCAAGCTCAACCAGGCCTATACTAATTGAGAACTGAGGTATGCCTTCAATAAATTCTTTTGTTCCATCTATAGGATCAACTACCCAAACATAATCTTTTTTTAATCTAATATCCGAATCAACGGTCTCTTCTGATAGCCAGCCATAGCCAGAGTCTTCTTTGAAGAGTATTTCTTCGATAATTTGATTGGCTTCGTAATCTGCGGTTGTAACTGGGTTATTAATACTCTTTTCTTTAATATCGTAAGACGAAGTTTGAAAATATTTCATTATAACCTTTCCAGCCTCTATCGCAGCTTCCTTGGCAAGGAGATAATCTTTTTGTAGTGATTCCAATTAAGATTCTCTTATAAAGAAATATTTTGAATCTGGATGAGAAAAATACCAGCCACATATTGAAGAGGCTGGATACATTGCCCGAGTTTCTGTTAGGCTTATCCCTGCGTGTTTTTCAACATCAAGTACGCTCCAAATTTTATCCTTTTCTTCATGACTGGGGCAGGATGGATACCCAGGAGCAGGTCTTATTCCTTGAAATTTTTCTTTTATCAAATCTTCATTCGAATTATTCTCGTTATTTGCATAACCCCAGAACTCTTTTCGAACTCGTTCATGCATTCTTTCTGCAAACGCTTCAACCAATCTATCGGCTAAAACTTTCGCCATGATTGTATTATAATCATCATTATCTTTTTCAAATTCTTTAATAATATTTTCAAGCCCATGCCCTGTCGTTAATGCAAATAACCCTAAATAGTCATTATGAGGAGCAATAAAATCTGCTAATGAATAATTAACCCTATCTTTACCTTTATCAACTAACTGTCTAGGAAAATTAAACTCTAATCCTTGACTAGATACAATTTCATCCTTAGCCTGCGCATCATAAATTCCAATTACAGCCTTTGGATTTAATAGTTTTTGATCGATAATACGATCAAGCAAATCTATTCCATCGCTGTATATTTTTTTTGCTTCATCTCCGTATCTTTCATGGGATAATATAGATGGGTACTTACCTTTTAGTTCCCATGCATGAAAGAAGGGAGTCCAATCTATGTAATCTACAAGCTCTCCCGTAGGATAATCATCAAAAACCTTTAAGCCCGTAAGATTTGGCTTTAATAAAGAATATTTTTTCCAGTCGATGTAGTGTTTTCTTTTTCGCGCCTCATCAATAGAAAGTTTCTTTATATTTTTCTTGCTAACGGTATTTCGAATTTGTTCAAATTCTTCTTTCACAGATTGTTTATACTGATCTTTTTCCTCTTCATTAAATAATTTACTTACAGCGCCTACAGATCGAGACGCATCAGTAATATGAATTGTAGGACCT
>CAYLUE010000008.1:0-44762 GCA_964386795.1 uncultured bacterium | reverse complement strand
ACATAATTTGGTCAATCGCAATTATTTATTCAATTTTTGCAATATTATTTGGAATTGTGGCATTCAAACATCCTGTTAGTGAAAACAATCATATTGATTAAAAGGCAACCATATACAGAAAGGTAATCTTTTTTTAATCTCTTGGAAATAATTATTCTTGAATTAGCGCTGAAGACTTTTTTATTCTTCTGATATAATAATCGAAGACAATACTGCCCCAGTACATATTTTTGATCACCTGACTATCTTTTGCTTTGCGCAATTTTCGGATTTGTCGTCTACGTCTATAAATAATATGAGGGTGAACTATTACCCATAATAGCGCCTGAATTATTCCAACGAAATGATTGAAGTCAAGGCAAAATAAAGAATATAAAAGAGCAACAAATTCCAAACCTATTCTAATAGGGGCTAAGTAAAGCGTCATTGGTAAGCTAAAGTTTGATAACATCATTAACAGCGAATTCCTATGATTCAAATATTGTTTTAATCGTGAAAACATGGGTAGAGTCACGGCATTCTTATGATAAACTATAGCGCTTGGTATTGACCATACCTGATTTCCAGTAAGATGAATCTTCCAGCATAAATCAATTTCTTCTTGATGTGCAAAAAAAGTTTCATCAAAACCATTCAATAAATCAAAATCATCTTTTCTGATCATCATAGCTGTACCACTCGCCCAAAAAACTGGTCTTATTTTTTCATATTGACCGCTATCAGTTTCCTGTTCTAAAAATAATCTTCCTCTTGCAAATGGAAATCCAAGAACATCTATCCAGCCGCCACATCCGCCAGCATAGTCAAATTTATTACGTTCATAATTATTTAATATCTTTGGCTGAACCGCAGAAACCTTAGGGTTTAGATTTAAAAAATCTGCAAGGGTTTCAATCCAACCTTCATTATGAATAGTATCGTTATTTAAAAAAACTAGATAATCACCCGTAGAAGCTTTTGCCCCTTTATTACAGCCTCCAGCATATCCAAGATTGGTATTATTTTCTATCAGTTTAATTTCTGGATAATGAAGGCTTACCCAGTCAGGACTCCCATCAGTTGAAGCATTATCAACGACGATTATTTCTAGATTAGGATATGTTGATTTCTGTAGGGATTCTAAGCAGTCTGAAAGGACTTCAATGCCATTCCAGTGAGGAATGATTACGGATACTCTAGAGCTAGGCATGGATTAAGCTTTGATTAGAGGTACTTACCCCTTCTTTTCTTTAAGATCATTGAGTAGTTTTTTTGCTACGGGGTCATCTGGATTATTTTTTAACCAATCATTTACAATAGATTCAGCTTTATCATTCATATCCAAATTTTTGTATGCAAAAATTAAAGATGATACTATTTGTACAAAATAACTTCTCCATTGTTCCATTTCTCGTTGAGAAGTAAGTCTAGTACCTGATTCAATAGATTTGAAATCATCATAAAGTTCTTCAAAAATAATTTTCCCTCTTTCTAATGAATCTAGTTGAGCAAGATACACCTGCCCATATTCAACCTTATCTTGAATTGTCAAGTCGCGTCTATTGATTAGAATTCCCATTATTCTTCTAAGTTCATCTTTATTGCCTAGCTCACCATACAGTCTACCAAGTTGATAGTGCAGTTCTTTTGCGTCATACCGTATCGTACTCTCCGGTATATTATCTTGCATTCTATTCAATACCTGGAGGGCTTTTTCTCGGTGAGTGTCAGCTGTTGACTTTTCAATCGATTCATAGTCTTTAAATTTCATATAATGATGTGCTGCAAGTTGCATATACGCACTTCTAAGATTTTGTAGTAATCGTATATTTGTTGAAGGAAAATAGTAAATGTCATCTCGACCTAGATTGCGATATAAATACCCTGGCTTGTAATCTTTAAACCAGATTTCATTTTCAAGTTTTTTCCACTCTTTTGCCTCAATATCCTTATTCCATACTTCAGAACCAAAACCTGACATTAAATTAGTCCACATGCGATCTTCATTAATCGCACTTTGTTGATTGACTTTATAGGGACGAAGGCGATATACCAATCCTTCCATCTCAATATATTGTTCTAAATTAAGTCGATTGGACTGTGGAACAGTAACCGCAAAATAAATTGGGTATTTCCATTGCGCTGCAAAAATAATTTGGAGAATCATCAAGTCTTTTACCATTAATGCGGCACCGGCAAATGTAGGATTAACCTTCCACTCAATATAACCGTTCTTATTTTTTTCACTTTTAGGTGCTGGTACACGAACAATTTGTGATTTCCATTCTTTCAATCCTGAAGCAACATCTTGAACCTGATCATCTCCCATTTTAATAAACTCTCCAGGTCTAGAATCTCTTAATTGACGGATATACCATTCAGTATTCAATAAGCTTAGGTTCGCTACGGTAACATCTGTCCTTATTCCTTCTACTTCCTGTAAATACCACAATGGAAACGTATCATTATCTCCATTGGTAAAAATAATTGCATTAGGTTCACATGATTGAAGAATGTTATAGCTATAATCCCAAGCAATCCTATTATCAGATCTATTATGCTCATGATAGTTCGCTTTTAACATCATAAGGGGCATAGCAAAAAATAGTATAGCAACCGAAGCCACTAATCCATTTTTTTGATAAGAGCGTCCCCGAAGTAATTTTCTGAATTTATCTAGGAGGGCTTGGATTGCAATACTTATCCAAATTGAAAAGGCAAAAAAACTACCAACGTAAGAGTAATCCCGTTCGCGAGGCTGAGGATTATCTTGATTAACAAAAATAATAATCGCTAAACCTGTCATTAAAAACAGGCTTAGTATAGAAAATGCTCTTTTTCTATCTTGCTGGAAATGGTAAAACATTCCCCATAGGCCAAAAAGAAATGCAAGTGGGAGGCCGAACTGAAACCAAGCTACACCATCCTCATTTGGCCTTGCACCGTAAGGTGTAACTAATGATTCCGTACTAGGGCCTCTTCCGGCAAACTGCCATAGAAAATACCTCCAATACATTTTTTTTACCTGATAATCCCAAAAATAACTCCATTGCTTATCCATTCTATAGGTTTTATAGGCTCTTTCTTGCCTAGAGGTATAATCCCTTCCATTTTGCGGACGGCCTACCGCTTCATGCTTTGGAGGTAGTCCCTGATATCGCCTAGGAAATTGAAACATTCTTCCATATTGTTCTCTTTCCATATAGGAAATAGCTCTAGATACGGTTGATGGATCATTTTCATTAATAGCAGGCTTCTGATCTGAGCGTATAAAAATCATAGCATAGCTAGAGTAACCAATGAGAATTAATACGGTAGAGGTTAATCCTAATGCATATTGAAATTTTTTATATACAATACTCGCTACCATTAATCCAAAAATCAATACATACATAATAATAACAGTAGTAAGTCCGATTTTATCTACCAATTTTGGCATCCCATTAATGATTCCAGTGTTTATCAAATAAAAAACTATACCGGTAATAGCTGTTGTAATAGCAAAACCCTTATAAGAGAATTCAAATTTTCTAAAGAAAATGATTAATGCTAAAAATGGAAGAGCTAATAAATTCAATAAATGAACCCCTGTAGCTAGCCCAATCATATAAGCTATAATTAGAATATAGCGCTCATTTCCTTTTTCATCAGCTCTTTCAGACCAATGCAAGATTAGCCATACTACAATTGCTGTAAAAAAAGTAGAAAATCCATATACTTCAGCTTCCACAGCATTGAACCAATGCGAATCAGTAAATGCAAAAGTAAGAGAACCCACTAGAGAAGACCCAAAAATAATTATAGAATCAATTTGTGATTTAATCTGCCCCCTATAGCTAATGATAAGCTTTACACAAGAAAGGTATAAAAACATTACAGCAAGAGCACTGACAACTGGAGATATAAGATTTATTCTAAATGCAATATCAGGATTAAACGGAATCATAGAAAATACTCGACCTATAATTAAATATAAAGGGCTGCCCGGTGGGTGCGGCACGCCAAGAATATATGATGTCGCTATAAATTCTCCGGAATCCCAATATGGAACGGTATCTGCCATCGTCAATACATAGACAACAAATGACATAAATAGAGCAAAAACAGCAAAAAGTAAATTTAATTTTTTATTGTACGAATCCATTGATTTTATTTCTTCTTGGGTTTCTTTGTCGTCTTTGATTTAGGCTTTGACTTAGGCTTTTGTTTTTCTTCATCTTTAGGCTTTTCATCTGTTTTGCCATTATCAGTAGCAGAATCGGTTTCCTTTTTTTTCTTTTCATCTATAAAATTCAGTTTTAATTCACTTAGGCTATGCAAAATATATTGCTCTTCCCATTCGGTTAAATTGCCTTTCATTTTCGTCTGAAGCATATCAAGTAAATCAATATAATATGATGCCTGATCCAAATTTCTTTCCAATTCGTCAGACACAGGGTTTTTTACTTTGCCTAAAGATATCCATGCGCTCTGGACAAAAGTATTAACTAAATGAATAAAAAGTTGATCTTCTTTTTTTAATTGATTGTCAGACATTATTTATCCTCTCTATCGTGTAATTGCTTTATTTTTGGTGAATTAAAGCTGATAAAGTACATCTTAGAGACATATGATGAATAGTCTATATTGATTCTACCTTAGTTAACAGCATTTTCTAATTTATCTCCGTATAAATTCATCAACTCATTATAAACCCGTTTGTTCCTTGATGATAGCGTATTAAAATCATTATTAAGCAATTTATTTGCAGCATCTCTTGCCTTATTAATTAGATCACCATCGGTAGCTATGTTTGCGATTTTAAAATTTAAAAATCCACTTTGTTTAATTCCAAAAAATTCACCAGGACCTCTTAGTTTAAGATCTTCATCTGAAATTATAAAACCATCATTGGTAGATTCCATTATCTGTAATCGTTTTTTTGACCGTTCTGTATAATTTCGCTCAACTAGAATACAATAACTTTTTTTATTACCACGCCCTACTCTACCCCGAAGCTGGTGGAGTTGAGTCAACCCAAACCTCTCGGCATGCTCAATAAGCATCACCGTTGCATTTGGCACATCAATTCCAACCTCTATTACAGTAGTTGATATCAATATATTAATATCATTATTTGAAAAATCTTTCATTATCACATCTTTTTCATCTTTTGATAGCCGCCCATGTAATAAACCAACTTTCATTTCCTTAAAAATATTTTGTGATAGATAGTCATGCATTTCAATGGCTGCAGTTAAATCTGATTTTTCAGATTCTTCTACTAATGGATATACAATAATACATTGCCTTCCAGATTTAATCTCATCAATCATAAATGAATAGATTTTATCTAATCTATCTTTATTTACGGTTTTTGTTATAACAGGGATTCTATCTTTTGGTAGTTCATCAATGATCGATAAATCCATATCTCCATGGTATGTTATTGCTAATGTTCTTGGAATTGGCGTTGCAGTCATCATCAATAAGTGCGGGTTTAGCCCTTTTTGGGCCAATAAATTTCTTTGATTAACTCCAAATCGATGTTGCTCATCAACAATAACTAATCCTAAAGAATTAAATATAATATCATTTTGGATTAATGCATGCGTACCTACTACAATATTTATTTTACCATTCTCTATTCCTAATAAAAGCTTTTTACGATCCCCGACAGGCATTCCGCCAATAAGTTGAGCGCAAGACATTTGCGCATGATCGGCTAGTTTTCTAAATGATTTATAATGTTGATTAGCAAGAATCTCTGTTGGTGCCATAATCGCAACTTGGCAATTATTAGATACAGCAATTGAGGCGGCTAAAATAGCTAAAATTGTTTTTCCAGAACCAACATCTCCCTGTAATAAACGATTCATTGCGTAAGGCTTAGATAAGTCATCGTTTATTTCTTTCAAGGAACGTTTTTGCGCATTTGTAAGTTCAAAATTAATATTATTATAAATCATTTTTGTCTGAATACCAGTTTTTTTCAATGACTTGCTTGGGAGTTTTTTATTCAATGCTTTCCTTGTAAACATTAATAATTGGAAAAAGAAATGTTCATTAAATTTTAATCTATCAATAGCCTTTTCTAATAATTCATTAGAATCTGGAAAATGTATTTGCCTAAGAGCATCATTAAGCGAAATAATATTGTATTTTTTTATGAATTGTACTCCAAAGAAATCAGATATTTCACCAAGTTCGCTACAAATATTTCGTATAGATTTTCTAAAAAAAAGACTATCCATTCGGTTTTTTCTCATTGCACCTGGTATTGGATAAAGAGGCGTAATAATACCTGAATTCAACGGATCATCTTCATTGTTAAGCCTATCATATTCTGGGTGAATAATTTGAAGTTTATTGTAAAATTCAACCTTTCCACTTACGGCTAAGCGGTCACCAATTTTAATCGATTTACTTAAGTATTTTGCACCATTAAACCAGGCCAGTTCAACCATTCCGCTTTTATCAGCTAGTATAGCCTTAAAAAATTGACGTTTTCTACCGTTTACTAGGCCAGCAGCCTCTATTTTCCCAACTAAATTTGTTTGGGAGTTGTTTTTTATATTAGCAATAGGGGTGATAGTGCTACGATCTAAATATTTTCGAGGATAATAATTTAATAGATCATAGATATTATTAATTCCATTTTCGATTAGGATATCATTTTTTGATGGCCCTATCCCCTTAATTGAACTTAATGGGCCTAAAAGATCTAAAGCCTTTTCAGGCACAGTAGGTTTATTTCCATTCCTTACGATAAGTATAGGTTACAGTGCGAGAGCTTTCAGGAGAAATTGAAAGAGAAAAATGGATAGTTGATGCATCTACCTTTCGGTAATTTGATGAGGCATTACGCACAACCCAATCCCCATAAATATGTTCAATCAAACGTACATTGATAGATCTGTTTAATGTATTTGATATTGTGACGCTGATCGATGCTTCTTCACTTTTGCGCTGGCGATCATAATTAAGTACTTTTCTCTCACCTATGACATCAAAGGCTTTCCCTGAGGAAATAGTGGCAGTTTCATTTTTAGGAATTTGCTTAATTTTATCCTGACCAATAAATTCAATATTTCCATTATTTAGTAATTGATAAAGTTGAATTTTTCCTTGAGGCATAGGTATGCCTAAATTGTTTTGAGCTGTATTTGGAATTGCATATTCAACAGAGAGTGGTTCTTCTTTTTGCCCTCTCTCATCATTTTCAAATAAATATGTTTTTTTGAATGATACCTTTCTTGAAGGATAAAGCCTAGTAATAATTGTTTCTTTACTAATTAAGCTCATATTGGAATTAATGCTGTATATATGGTAATCTCCCAATTCAGATCTTTCAGCGCTTGATGTAGAAGATTTATTTTCCATAAATCGCATTTGAGGATTTTGTTGGATATCCATATTTATCTGACCCTCAACTAGGCTTAAAGTGATATTATCAAAATTTATATTGCTATTATTCACAACAGAAGCCTCTGAAATAAATTGAGCCTCATCTCCATTTGGCTCTACGATAAATCTATAATTTGCATTCCAATCAAACCCGGAAGACAAATAAGTAAGATTTCCAGCAATAGTATCAGTTTTTTGCTCTGTTTCAATTGTCCATTTTAGAGTTGGTTTAAATTGAATGTTCTCCATCATTCTTGGAACATTAATATAGTCTACCCTGTCTCGATTAAATGAGATTACAGATCTTCTACGTTGTAAAGTTAATGTTTTATCTGTTACTTCAATTAAGGTGCCATTCATATCATTTTCATTTATTAGCTTAACTTCAACTTTTGTTCCAAGATAATTATAAAGACGATCAGAAAAACGAAAGACATCTTGATTAAAACTTTGAATTAATACATTTGCATTATCTAGATTTAAAAAAGGTGAGCCCTGAACTATCCCTGTCGGTAATATATCCCAAATAATAATATTTTGATCTGATTCAAGCTCTTCCCAAAGAACAGGCTGCTTAATTAATGCAAATCCATCTTTGTAGATTGTCATATTTGCATATAAGGACTGTGCAAAGGATAATGAAGAGGTAATAAATAATAGAAGAATATGTTTCATATTAATATATCTAAATTTTGCTTAACCAAATTATACTCAACAAGCATATCATCCAATTTTTGTTTTTCATGAGAAACAATTTCTTTAGGCGCGCGATCAACAAAGTTTTTATTTGATAATTTTTGCTTGATAGATATTACATGTTTATCTAATTCATTCAAACGTTTAGAGAGACGTGATATTTCTATTTCAAAATCTATCAACCCTTCGAGAGGTACAAAAATTTCCATTTGATGGGTTACAACGGTTGCAGATTTTTCTGGTTTTTCCTTATCATTTGAAAAAGTAATATTGTCAACACTACCTAGAGATTTAATGATATCGCTATAATCATGAATAATTGATTCAAATTGTTTTCCTTTACGAATTATGATATCTGATCGTTTATTCATGGGAACATTCATTTTACTTCTTATCATTCTTATCGCTGAAACAGTACTTTTAATGATATCAAATGAATGTAACGCATCTTTATCTGGTGTAAATTCTTGAGCGTTAATCCAAGGAGAAACTATCAGGTCCTGATCATCTTTATTTCTAAAAAAAGACCAGATTTCTTCAGTAATGAATGGGGCATAGGGATGCAAAAGGGTCAATATACCCTTAAGGGTTTTTACAGCTACCTTCTGCGCAGTTTCGTTTTTTATTTTATCCTTACCATAAAATCGTGTTTTTGCAACTTCAATATACCAGTCACAATAATCATTCCATGTAAATTCATAGATAAGCTTAGCTGCTTCATTAAATCTAAAACTATCCAAGCATTTATTTACTTCTAGTGCTGTTTCTTCAAGTTTATTTAGTACCCATCTTTCTGGGACTTCTAGTTTATTGATATCAATTTTATCAGTATTTATTTCTCTATCGTCTAAGTTCATATGAACAAATCTTGAAGCATTCCAGAGCTTATTCATAAAATTTCTCCCGATCTCTAATCGATCATTAGAAAATAGTACGTCTAAACCTTGCGGAGACATTAGCATCGTAGAAAATCGAACAGCATCGGTCCCATACTCTTTAAAAAGAGTAAAGGGGTCAGGTGAATTTCCTAAGGATTTACTAAATTTCTTTCCATCTTTATCTCTTAGGATAGAAGTAAAATATACATCTCTGAATGGGATTTCATCTATAAACTCAATTCCCGCCATAATCATTCTCGCCACCCAGAAAAAAATAATATCAGGACCAGTTACTAGTACGTCTGTAGGGTAGAAGGATTTTAGGTTTTGATCTTTATTTGGCCAATCATGAACAGCAAAAGACCAAAGCCATGAAGAAGCCCATGTATCTAAAACATCATTATCACGATCCCAATTTTCTGGATCTTTAGGACCATCTATTGATACGTGAATTGTTTCCGGATTTTCTTTATGATACCAGACTGGAATTTGATGACCCCAAACTAATTGCCTGCTGATACACCAATCTTTAATATTTTCCATCCAATGGTTATAAGTTTTTACCCAATGCTCTGGATGAAATTTTATTTTACCTGATTTCACAACATCTAAAGCTGGCTTTGCCAAGCTTTCCATTTTCATATACCATTGATCAGATAAATAATATTCAATAGGTACGCCACCTCTTTCAGAAAAACCTACATTATTTGTATAATCTTCAATTCTATCAAGTAATCCTTTTGCATCCATTTCCTTAATGACGGCTTTTCTAGCCTTTTCTCGTGATAATTTTTGGAATTGTTTGGGAACGCTCTGATTAAGAGTCGCATCTTTATTCATGATATTTATAAATGGAAGCTCATGGCGCTCTGCCATTTCAAAATCATTTGGATCATGAGCTGGCGTCACCTTAACACAGCCTGTACCAAAATCAACATTGACAAATTCATCAAAAATTACTGGTATTTCACGATCAACAAGAGGGAGTAATACTTTTTTTCCAACCAGATGATTATATCGTTCATCATTAGGGTTCACAGCAACTGCTGTATCTCCAAGCATGGTTTCAGGACGAGTTGTTGCAACTATCAGGAATTCTTCTTCATTAGATATTGGATAACGTAAATACCATAATTTCCCATTTTTTTCTTGATGAATTACCTCTTCATCGCTAATTGCCGATTTTGATACTGGACACCAGTTGACAAGCCTCTTACCCTTATAAATCAAATTATTATTATAAAGTTCAACAAAAGCATGCATTATTGCTTTTGTATAATCTTCATCCATTGTAAAACGCTCTCTGTCCCAGTCGCATGAACAACCAAGGGTCTTGAGCTGCTTAATAATTATCCCACCATATTTTTCTTTCCATTCCCAAGCATGCTCTAAAAATTCTTCACGAGAAAGATTAGATTTTTCTATCCCCTTTTCTGATAACATGGCAACAACTTTTGATTCAGTGGCGATGGAAGCATGATCTGTCCCTGGAACCCAGCATGCATTTTTTCCTTCCATCCGCGCTTTGCGAATTAAAACATCCTGAATGGTATTATTCAATACGTGACCCATCGTTAATTTGCCTGTCACGTTTGGAGGTGGAATAACTATTGTAAAAGGTTTTTTCGGGGAATTTTCATCAGCGTGAAAATATTTTTTATTAAGCCAATAGGAATACCATTTATCTTCTAATTGGTCCCAATTGTATTTTGTATCAAGTTGTGGCGCTGACATATGTAAAGCTCACATATAAATTTGATTATTGCATAGACCTAGCGGTCTAAGATAAGGCTAAATGCCGTGGTGAGCTTTAATACATTCTGATTTGCTTTAATCAAATTTGCTGTAATAATTCGTCCAAGATTTCGCATCACAATAAATCCTAATTCAGGGTTATCATCGCATATTTTAAATAATTCATTTTTATCCATTTTTGCAAGAGCGCAGTTGGTTTCTGCTCTTACATTTGCAGTTCTTACATCACCTTCAGAAAAAATAGACATCTCCCCAAATTGAGGATAATCCTTATGTGAGAGTTTCATAATTGATTTTTCTCGGTTATCAGAATCACCCTTATTTACAGAAAGAGTAAGGGCTTGATTAATCTCAACATTTCCATCTAATAAAAGATAAATGGAATTACCTTCGTCGCCTTCAACGATAAATCTTTTTCCGCTATCAACTTTTTCTTTTACCATTATAGAATGAAATTTGTTTAGCTGATTATCATCTAATCCTTCAAATATCTTGTAATGTTTTAATTGTTCATTTTTCATAATTACCTCAAGGTATTAATAGAGCCTTTTCACCCTCTTTAATAATATAGCCAACGCTTGGATTAACATTTACATGAACCTTGCTTTGTTCTTGAAGAGAAATGCCGCCTTCTTTCAATTTTTGCTCAATAAAACTATCAAGAGATGACGTATCAGATGATAGAATGCTGCCAATCCCTAAATTTTCATCTTCATAAAACAATCCAATTAATAAAGCGCCATTCTTATCTCTATAGTGATCAAAAAGCTCACCATATTTCTTTCCAACAAAATTTGAAGGTATCGACTTTCTAAGAAACCTTGAATCAGAAGTGGCATTAATCAGATGGCTTGATAGTTGAGGTACGCCTGGATCAACAATGTGAGAAGCTAATATATTTAAACTATAATCATCGCTAACAACAACTTCATCCGCTTCGGCTCTTTTAATATGAGTCAAATTCTCTCGATCTAATAGGTATGCAACTACTCTTATAGATGCATCAATACTTTTAATTGTAAGGGTAGCAAATATTGTTTTCTCATCATGTGTGTTATTATCATTATTTAAATTATTTGGAATAATAATTACAGAATCTGCAGAAGCAACACCTGCTCTTTGTAACGTCTCTTCTTGAGTAAAATCTCCAGAAACAAAATGTATTTTTATTTGTGAAAATCTTGACCTTAGCTGCGTTATTTCCTCTTCAGTGAGCTCATTAACTAAAACTATATCCAAATTTCTTTGATTTCGATTAAGTTGATGAATAGAATCAATTAGTTTATCTGCATTTGAATTCCATCCACATAAAATAATATGATCTGATATATTCAATTTTTCCAAACCTTTGCCCTCCCGGATTTTTTGTGCAACAAAAATTGATGAAATTGATGCTGTCAATAATGATACAAGAGTAATGCCAGTAAACATGATAAAAACAGCAAACAGTCGCCCTTCGAGTGTTTCAGGAGAGTAGTCCCCATAACCCACAGTGGTCATCGTAACAATTGCCCACCAAAAAGGATTGTTCCCTTCTGAAATATCACCAGTTTCGAGCCATTGTAAAATGAATCCACCTAAAATCATGGTGATAAATAACCCTGCGCCAACCTGGAAGAAACTATTACGAATTAGCGTTTTAAGCCATATTTTCATAGTTTAAATTTACTTATTCTTTACGTGACTGACTTAATTAATCTAATAATAAACAAATTAATCGTTAATGGTTAATTATCAAGATTTTTTAAATATTCCAACTGTCTCAATATGGGGAGTATGCGGAAACATATCTACGACCGTTAACTTTACTAAATCATAACCATTTAATTGTAGTATTTTAGTATCTCTAGCTTGTGTCGATGGGTTGCACGATACATAAACAATGGTTTCTGCATTTAATTTTGGAAGGTACTGGGTCATTTTTTTATGCATTCCTGAACGCGGAGGATCAACAATGACAACATTAGGTTTAGGGTATCTACTTGACTTGTTATTATTAAAATATTTATCAAGATTTGCTACATTGAACTCTACGTTTTCAATATTATTAATAATAGCATTTTGCTCTGCATTTTCAATAGACGATACAATAATATCGAATCCATAAACAAACTTTGCTTTCTGCGCTAAGAAAAGAGAAATAGATCCCGTACCACAATATAAATCATAGGCAATTTCTTCGCCTTTTAAATTTGCTCCATCTAAAATAACCTCATAAAGTTTTTCCGCCATAAATGAATTGGTTTGAAAAAAGGAATTGGATGAAATTTGAAAAGTAAGGTTTTTTAATTTTTCATTGACGATGGGTTCGCCATGTAATAAAATTTCGCGCTCTCCGAAAGCAACATCGGCCTTTCGAGTATTGATATTATTCACTACAGATGTAATTGAAGGAAATCGATTAGTAAGTTTTGAGACGAGAGGAATAAGAGAATCTAAATCTTCATAAGAAGTAACTAAATTGATCATAAGATCATTTGTATTTTGACCAAATCTAAAAACTAAATATCTTAAAAATCCTATATGCGATCTCTGATCATAGGGCTTTAATGCAAACTCCTTTGCAAGCTCTCTTACATAATTAATAATTTGAGATCCAATCTCTGGCATTAAATGACATTCCTGTATATCTAAGATTTTATCCCATCGTTTAGGGATATGCATTCCTAATGCAAAGTTTGATTCTACATTATCTGGCTCATCTTCAAGAATCCATCTATTCTTTGAAAATGTAAATTCCATTTTGTTTCTATAATTATAGATTGGTTCTGCAGAAATAACTTTATCTATGATAAAATCATTGATACCTGTTTGCCGTTCAAAAATATGTTGTACTTGATTCTTTTTTTGATTGACCTGCTCAGCATAGTCTAACTGCTGAGCCTTACATCCTCCGCAGGTTGAAAAATGGATGCATTTTGGATTAGTAAAAGATGATGACTCGCTAAGGATTTCTATTATCCTAGCTTCAGCATAGTCTTTTTTCTTTCTATATATATATGCTAAAACTTTCTGTCCAGGAATTGATTTCTCAACAAAAATAACAAAGTTGTCATACCTAGAAATTCCCTTCCCACCATAAGCTAGCGCCTCAATAGTCAATTCAATCTCTTGACCTTTTTTTAAATCCATATCAATAAAAAGCCTGGCCTTATGATGTTAATTTTTTATTTTTAATAATAGCTCTTTGGCTTCATTAATAGAAGGCGCCTCAGCATAAATGCGCATGATTGGCTCTGTATTTGATTTTCTTAAATGAACCCATCTATCTTCCCAGACAAATTTTACCCCATCAATTGTGTTGGTTTCAGAGTTTGAAAAAACCTCTTTGGCTTTATTCATTAGTTCAGATTCGTTAACTTGGTTTAAATCAATTTTATCCTTAATTATTGTAAACTGCGGTAAAGAATCATGCAATTGGCTAATTGTCAAATTATTTTCCTGTGACAATCTATTTAATACTAATGCAACAGCTACAAGAGAATCACGACCAAGGTGTGCCTCTTTCAATATAACTCCTCCATTTCCTTCTCCCCCAATATTTGAATCAAGTTCAATCATCTTTTGTACAACATTAATTTCTCCAACAGCTGTTCTTATAACATTTGAATTATATTTTTTAGCCATTTTATCAATTGCAATTGTAGTAGATAGATTGGTAACGATGAGTTCTGGCTTTCCAGTTTGTTTTAAATAACTTTCTGTAGCAAGAACTAAAGTATACTCTTCACCTATTGGGTTTCCGCAATCATTAACTACGGCTAATCTGTCTGCATCAGGATCAATTGCAAAACCTATATCTGCATTATTTTCTAGGACAGCTTTTCTCAAATCTCCAAGGTTTTCAGGCAATGGCTCAGCCCCTCTATCAAATTGCCCATTTCCATTACAATGGATAGCAACTACATCACATCCTAGATAATCTAATAGAAGAGGTAATGCTTTTGATCCTGCCCCATTTACAGAATCAATCACTACTTTGAATTTGCGGTCTTTTATCTTTTTTAAATTGATACAAGAAAGTTCTATCACATGAATAATATGCTTAAGTATTGAATTTTGATCGGGGAAAAGCATACCTGATTTGTCTGCATTTTTGTGAATAAATTTATTATCAACTTTATTAAATAGCTCCTTGCATTCATGTGGGAGAAAAAATGTTCCATCCTCTCGAACAAATTTAATTCCATTCCATTCTTCGGGGTTGTGACTTGCTGTGATTATTATTCCACCAGCAGCTTCAGACCTTTCTACCATGAATTGAATGGTAGGCGTAGGGACAACATCACATTGAACTACATCTCTTCCAAGGGCTATTAATTCATTAGAAAATATTTCTAATAGATCTTCTCCTGATGGTCGCGTATCTCTACCAATATAAATAAGGCCATCTGATAATTGATCGTGGAAGGCATGGCTATATAATTTAATTATTTCAGGAGTAAGAGAGGTTTTAGCTATACCTCTAACTCCAGATATACTGCGAATAATCATAATAATCAGTTAAGTAAAAAAGGTTCGGTATAATTACCGAACCTTCCAAAAAATTAGTAGGAGTTATATCTCGCTAATCGCAGCCTACGCCTTACAGCTTTTTTTCTTGCTGCTCGCTGCTCATCGCTTGGTTTTATATAAAAAGATTTGCGTTTTATTTCTCTTAGCACACCAGCACGCTCCCATTTCTTTTTAAATCGGCGAAGGGCTCTTTCCAGCTGTTCACCATTTCTAACTGTAACTTCAACCATAATTTATTTGATCTCCTTCAAATTAACCTAAATATGTTCTAAGGGATTTACTTCTTGATCTATGTCTTAATCTACGAATCGCTTTTTCCTTAATTTGCCTGACGCGCTCTCGGGTTAGGCTAAATTCTTCACCGATTTCATTTAAGGTTAATGCATAATCACGATCAATACCAAAATACATTTTAATAACCTGTCTCTCTCTATCTTTTAATGTATCAAGAGACTGGCGAATTTCATCTTTAAGTGACTCAGCCATTAAAGGCTCATCTGGTTCAATTTGACCATCATCCTCAATAACATCAATTAGAGAATTCTTATCGCCATCTCTAAATGGCGCATTTAAAGAATGATGCCTGCGAGAAATTCTCATTGCATCAGTAACCTCATCAGTGGTCATCTCAAGGTTTCTTCCAATTTCTTCTTCATTAGGTGAGCGTTCAACTTCCGCCTCAAGCTTTTCTGCAGTTTTTGTTATTTTCGAGATTGTTCCAACTCGATTTAATGGCAAACGAACAATACGTGAATGCTCAGCTAAAGCTTGAAGAATTGATTGCCTAATCCACCAAACAGCATATGAAATAAATTTAAATCCACGAGTCTCATCAAAACGACCAGCTGCTTTCATAAGGCCCATATTGCCTTCATTGATTAAATCAGTGAGCGGTAAACCTTGACCTTGGTAGTCCTTTGCAACAGATACAACAAATCTTAGGTTAGCTTCGACTAATTCTTTCATTGCAAGTCGATTACCTTTTTTTATTGCTATGGCTAATTCCACCTCTCGGGCGGGTTTAAGTGGTTCAAACTGTCCAATCTCTTCCAAGTACTGACTTAGACTGCGATTGGATTCGTTAATTGGCCTTGCTGCTTTTGCCATTATTATAACCTTTTGTTTTGATTAGAAAAAAGCTAGGAAATTTACACTAAAAAAGGATTTTAACCTAATAAACAAGCTTTATAGAATAGATTTTACTAATACTGCAAATTCCTCAGGGCTAAGCGTTTCCGGTCTCCTTGAAAAATCTATTTCATTTTTCACATCATTAGAAAAGCAATATCCTGATAATGTATTTTTTATCATTTTTCTACGCATTGAAAAAGCAGTTCTTACTATCTTATTGTATTTTATGAATTCATTATCGCTTACAATAGGCGATGATTTTTTTGAAAATTTTACCAGAGCTGAATAAACTTTAGGTTTAGGATAAAATACTTCAGGTGAAATATTGAAACATATCTCTTTGTTCAAATATGCGCTAGTTACTACTGTTAATCTTCCATATGTCTTGGTACCAGTTTTAGCGACTAGTCTCTCAGCAACCTCTTTTTGCATCATAATAAATGCCTCATCCCAGTAATCTAACTGTTCAATTAGCCAAAAAATTATCGAAGAGGTAATATTATATGGAATATTACCTATGATTTTTACTGGCTTAGATATGTTTATCTGATTTATATCATAGCTTAAAATATCACCATCTAAAACTAATAAATCTTTTAAGTTTTGATTGAGAGATAATTTTTCTACTAATAATGGATCAATCTCAACAGCTGCCATTTCTTTTATATTAGGAAATATTTTTTCAGTTAAAACACCATCCCCGGCACCTATTTCAAGGAAGGAATCCTTTGATTGAGGGTTTATGACATCTACAATCTTATTTAATAGATTCTGATCATTAAGAAAGTTTTGACCCCATTTTTTTCTAAATGGATGGAAGGACTTTTTCAAAATAAATTAGGTGAAAGGAAAATAATTAAACGTTTTTGATCTTTAGTTAATGCGCTAAGGCAGTCTAAAGAGTTCTGCGGTATTATTGTAGGTATGCTTGGCCATTTCTTCAAATGACAAACCATAAATCTCAGATAACTTGTTAAGCGTGTGAATTATTCTGCTTGGTTCATTTGACTTGCCTCTTTCAGGCTCAGGACTTAAGTAAGGTGAATCAGTTTCAACAACTACACGATCTAGGGGGATTGACTTTACTATTTCAGGTAAATGGCTATTTTTATATGTAATATTTCCAGAGAATGAAATATAATAGCCCATTTCAAGAAATGCTTGGGCAGTTTCAAGGGTGCTTGAAAAACAATGAGCTACTCCTTGAACGCTAGGATAATTTCCAATGATTTCTAAAGTATCAGCATCCGCATCACGATTATGTATGATTACAGGCTTATCTAAGTCTTGAGCAACTTCCATTAATTCTTTAAAAACCTTTTTTTGAGTCTCTGGCTCAGATAGGTTTCGATAATAGTCCAGACCTATCTCTCCAATGGCAATCATACTTTCATATTCCATCAATTCATAAATTTCATCGGTATAACCTTCTGTCACATCTTTAGCATCATGTGGATGAACCCCAGATGATGCGAAAATATCATCATTATTCTCAGTGATAGAAAGGCACTTCTTTGAATCTTCAACATTAGTACCAACGCAAACGAATCGAGAGACACCAGCATCAATAGCACGTTGAATAACATTATCTATATCACTAGCTAACTCATCATAATATAAATGGCAGTGAGCGTCTATAATCATATTTTAATTTAATTTATAATTAATATCTTAGGTTAAGTTCTTTAAATAATTTATTAATAATATTTGATTCATTTAGGTAAAATTTGAAAAAAGTTTTTATTGAGTGCTGCTTGGAATCACTTAATGAGGCGATTAGTGCTGAAAAAAAGGGCGCCAATCAAATTGAGCTTTGTAGGAACTTAATCGATGATGGCTTAACGCCTGATTATAAATTAGTAAGAACAGTCATTGATTCTGTTTTAATTCCAGTAAAAATAATGGTAAGACCTAGAAAGGGAAATTTCATTTACTCAGATGAAGAAATGGTTCAAATAAAAGATCAAATTTCTACTTTCAAATCGATAGGGGTTACCCAAATTGTTTTTGGAGCTTTAAATAAGCATAGAGTGGTTGATATTGATCACACAAAGAGAGCTATTGAATGGTCATACCCAATGCAAATTACTTTCCATAAAGCAATTGATTATAGTAATAATTTTTTTGATGATATTGAGTCATTAATTAATTTAGGTGGAATTGATAGTATTCTCACATCAGGAAAAGCTTCAACTGCCAAAGCTGGATCAAGTATTCTAAGGGAGGCAATAAAAAATTATGGAGAGGATATTAAAATAATATCAGCAGGTAAAATCACTGATAAAAATTTAAATAATATTCATAAGTTAATTAATGGAAAATACTATCATGGAAAAAATATATTAGGCAATCTCTCCTGAATATTGCTAGGAAGTTTCAATCCGCGGAAAAAGAGGTTTGTGCTCTTTAATTTTTTCACCAACAGTCAAACCGCCCCATTGAATATTATAATCATTTACATTAAAAATATCAAGAACAGTTTGGGTTCTATTTGGCATTATTGGGGATAAAATTAAAGCAACGGTACGCAAGGATTCAGCTGCAGTAAACAACACCCTTCCTGCGCTACTTAAATCTGTTTTAACAGTTTTCCATGGGGCTGTAATTTCAAGATATTTATTTACTTTCCTGATAAATTGAAAAGTATGCTCAATTGCATCATTTATTTTCATCTCATCAAATAAATTTGATATAGAATCAATCGCTTCTTTAGCGCTATCCTTAATCATCAATCCATTTTCTGAAAAATCTTCACCTTCTGGTAATTGTCCATTAAAAAATTTATTGATTAGATTTGTTACCCTGCTTAACAAGTTACCAAAATCATTAGCAAGGTCGCTATTATAGCATTTTATAAAAGAATCCACGCTAAAATTGGAATCTTGACCCAGAACCATTTCCTTCATCAAATAGAACCTAACAGGATCAACGCCATAGGCTTCAATTAGCTCTAAAGGGTCAATAACATTACCTAGCGATTTACTCATCTTTGATTGATCGCTCAACCACCATCCATGCGCAAAAATGCTTTTAGGTAATTTTATTCCTGCAGACATTAACATAGTGGGCCAATAAACTGAATGAGTGGTTAATATATCTTTACCTATTAAATGATAATTAACTGGCCAATAAGTATCATATTTTTGCTCATCAGTATTTAACCCTATTGCTGATATATAATTAATAAGAGCGTCAAACCATACGTAGGTAACATAATCGCTATCAAAAGGTATTTCAATACCCCAACTCAAACGAGATTTTGGACGTGAGATGCATAAATCTTCTAAAGGGGATTTTAAGAATCCAAGTACTTCATTTTTTCGGTGTTTTGGTTGAATAAAATTGGGATTATCTTCAATATATTTTATCAGCTTATCTTGATATTTTGACATTTTAAAAAAATAATTTTTCTCTTTCAATTCTTTTATATCTCGAAAGTCTCCAGATTCAGCTTCCTTATCAGTAATAAATCGCTCTTCGGATACTGAGTAAAGACCTTCATAGCTATCTTCATATATATCTCCATTATCATAAACTTTTTGAAGAATAAGCTTTACAATATCTGAGTGGCGTTTTTCTGTAGTGCGAATAAAATCATCATAGCTTATATGGAGCTTATCCCAAAGCTTTGCAAATCTTGGTGCCATTTCATCACAATGTTCTTTAGGAGTTATTCCTCTTGACTCAGCAGCCTGTTGCACTTTTTGCCCATGCTCATCTAGACCAGTTAGAAAAAAAACATCTCTATCATTGTTCCGATAATGACGCGCTAATACATCTGCTAAAATTGTTGTATATGCATGTCCAATATGTGGCTTGTCATTAACGTAATAAATTGGAGTTGTTATATAAAATGGCTTCATATTACAACTTCAGGCTCTTTCCCTTTAAGTAGGGTTTGAAATGTTATCATCGTGTTTAACATAAAAAGGGGCATATATAAATTACGCGACAAAGCTTCAATGGTCTCCTCAAGCAAGATATTAATTGCAAGAATATTTGCATTGGGAAATTGACTATTAAAACTTTCAAATGAATTAGAAAAATCATCGATTAATGAGGGGAGTTCTTCTCCGCATTTATATTTGTATGCAAGATTGATCCACATTTGAATCAAATTGATTCTAAAAATAAATTCTTGTGGCTTTCTATACGCCAACATTGAAAAATCATTGATTGAGCTACGCCACGAATCTCGTTCAAGTCTTATTAAATTATCTATCAAACGTTGTGCCTCTTCCAAGGGCTCGTCAACGCCTCTTGATAATAAATCTTTAGCTAATAGTATATCGCCATTTGATAAAATTGCTAATTGCATGGCCTTATTGTTTTCAACCTTATCATTTTCAAGCAACTCCCTAACAGCATCCAAAGATAGTCTTGGGAAATCAATTTGTTGACATCTGCTTGTTATTGTAAGAGGTAACTTTGATTTATTGCTTGTTACTAAAATTAATGATGTATTCATGGGTGGTTCTTCTAGTATCTTTAGTAATGCATTAGCTGATTCACTTGCTCCTTCAGATAAAAGATGAGCATCAAAAATAAGCACGGTTTTCCTACCCGATGTTTGAGATTTTAAATAAATAGTTTTTCGTAAATATCTGATTGAGTCGATTGTTATTCTACGAGCATTAGGCAATCTAATTTTATGAAATGGATCTTTACTTTTAAGCTCTATGGAATTAATAATTAATTCAAAGTCATCTTTGCTTACATTTTTTAATGGATCAGATTCTATTTTTGATTTTGCAGTGGTAGGAATTGGAAAAATTAGATTCAAGTTTTCATGCTGTAATTTAGAAAATTTTTGACAAGACGCGCATGTATTGCATGGTATGGAATTCTTTGATTCACAATTAAGAAGTTTTGAGAATTCAATCGCTATCCATTCTTTTCCGCTGCCATTTGGACCAGAAAAAAGATAAGATGTACCGATTTTTTGATTGGATATAATTTTGCCTAGTCTATTCCAGATTGAGGGTTGTAGATCTGCAGCATTCATCTCTTTTTCAACCAACTCTCAGGATTTAACTTTTTTCCCTCACCCCAAATTTCAAAATGAAGCTGTGAACCATTGATTGAGCCAGAGTCACCCATAAATGCAATGACATCTCCACTGTTTACTTGACTATCTACATTAGTTTCAACATTTGTTACATGACTGTAAACCGTATAAAACCCACTTCCATGATCAATAATAATAGTTGTTCCATATCCCCGAATAAAGGTTATAGTGGTCACCACGCCACCAAGGACCGTTTTAATTTCTGAACCAGGTTTTCCCTTAATATCTATCCCTGGGTTCTCTGTTGTCGTTTTTAGTTTTGGGTTCCATTGTCTGCCAAATTTTGCTGAAATTCTTCCTTCAGCAGGCCATGCTAACTGTCCTTTTAATTTTGGAAACTCTTTTGACTGAAGAGCCATTTGCTGCTTACGAATCCTCTCTTCTCTTTCAAGTCGTGCAATATCTTCTCTGATTTTATTAATAATTACTTCCAGCTGATTCATTCCAACCTGCTTTTCCGACAAATAGTTTGTTAATTCTTTTTTGCTCTTTCTGATCCGAGTTAGCTCGCGCTGCTCTTTTTTCTTCTTAGATCTTACCTGTGATAGAGTTTGCTCTCTTTCACGTTTTAAATATTTCTTTTTTCTCAATGCAGACTCAAGGCTAAGTTTCTGCTTACCAACTTCAATTAATAGTGATCGTATAGTATCATGAGTTTCTCTATCTATCTTTGATATTATTTTCAAATATTTAGAACGATAAATTGCCTGTCTCCATGAAGTTGAGCTAAGGACTCTCTCTAAATTTGATAGCTGACCCTTTTTATACATCGATGATAATCTTTTAGCATATAATTTTCGAAGCTCTTCTAGGCTATTTTCACTTTCATTTATTTTTCTTTCCATCCTTGAAATATCCGCCTGAAGAAGCTTCTCTTCTTTTGCTAGTTCTTTTAATAGTTTTTGGAGTAAGCCAATTTCTTCTGATAGATTACTTACTTTCCTTGCTGATGATTTTTCTTTTTTATTCTCAGATTTAATACGTTTTTTTGTAGTCTCGATTTCATCTTTTAAAGATTGTATAGCGCTATTTTGCGCTTTTAACTCTCTTTCAAAATCTCTTTGCGATATCTGAGAAAATGCTAAGCAAATAAATGCAATTGAAATGACAAAAATTCTAATAATCATTATGCTCTAAAGTACCTAATTGCTTCAGGTAAGGTCAATTTGATTGTTATATTTACTTTACTTGTAGCTTTTGGCATCCTATGACTATAATCTAACTTCTAAATTAAGGAGTATAATTTGAAAAGCGCAAAATGGGAAAATATATTTAAGGGTTGGAATAACTCTGAAAGTGAAGCAGTTCATACTCTTAAAAAAGTGCCTGTATTCAAAAATCTTAACGATAAAGATTTTACTGAATTAGAAAAAATGATGCATCATAGAAATTTCACTTCTGGAGATTTTATTTTTAAAAATCGTGCACCAGGTGAAGGAATGTATATTATTATGCGAGGTTCAATAAAAATTACTATCGGTACACGATCAGGAAATGAGAATATTTTAGCTGAGCTAAATCGAGGTGAGTTTTTTGGAGAATTAGCTCTTTTTGATGATGAACCACGATCAGCAAATGGGATAGCCCTAGAGGACTGTAAACTGCTAGGTTTCTTTACTCAAGATCTCATGATACTTCAAGAGAGAAATCCGGTATTGGGACATAAAATCATGTTTAACCTTGGCGGTCTATTAGGAGAGCGGTTAAGGAAAACAAATAAATTACTTATTAAAGAACAGTCTAAATGATCGAAAAAGAATCAAATTATATTCAACAGATTTATAGAATTATCCTATTATTAATTGGATTGTGGTTTATTAATCTGATATGGCCATATATATCAGACGTAATTTTAATGCTAGTTTTTGCTTTTCTATTTACTACAGTCCTTCTTTCTAGCGTTGATGCTTTTGAGAGAAAAATTGGGAGTCGAAGTTTGTCTGTATTGGCCGTAGTTGCAATTCTATTAGGGGCAATTTCTACATTTGTAGGTAGTTTTATATCACAAATTTCACAACAAGCTCAGGAATTTTCTCAGCGAGTTGATCAAAATACAATGGCAAAAGAATTTAAAATTCTTGGTGACAAAATTACTTCTGCCCTGCCATCATTCATGAAAAGCGAGCAATCTTCTTCTGATTATTTTGCGGATAAATTAACAGAGATAACGCAAGCAGTACTTGGGTCGCTTGGTTCACTAGTTAGTACCGTTGGAAATTTTATGTTTATAGCAGTAATGGTATTTATTTTTACGATCATACTTTTATCAGAATACCATGTCTTTAAAAGAGCTTTGGTAAATTCAATACCAAATAAATTTTTTGAAGTAGGGCTAAAGCTTATTTATAATATAGAAAAATCCGTATCTAGCTATCTTAGAGGTCAATTTCTTTCGGCGGCAAGCGTCGCGGGAATGTCAATAACGGGTCTTGTTTTATTAAATTTCTTTGGAGCAAACCTTACTCTCGTAATTTTTATTGGAATTATAGCAGGACTTGCAAACCTGATACCATTAATTGGTCCATTTGTTGGAATGGTACCAGCTCTATTGATTGCATTCATGAACAACCTAGGAAGTGAAGCTGCTATGGACCATATGTTTTTAGGCACGATTCCTTCCCCATTTTTTTCAATTGATATCATTTTCATGTTTTTAGTTGTTCAGCAAATTGAAGGTAATCTTATTACTCCTGCTTTAGTTGGAAAAAGCGTTGGTCTTCACCCTATGCTTGTCATGATTGTTCTTCTTATTGGTGGCACACTACTCGGTCCTCTTGGAATGCTATTTGCTGTACCCGCCACCGGAGTTATGAAAGTAATTTTAAAGGAAATAGCATTTGTAAGAAAAAATGCACATTTGCTATAGCCAGTCTATTGTTCAATCCTAAATAATTTATAATTAGTGAATGTGAGGGAAACCTCATCTCCATTTTCATAGTAATAAATCCATAGTTGATTTTCATTTTCCTTACCACTTGAAATTATCTCAGATGGTTTGCCCATAATATTTTCTACCTGGGAAATTGTCATTCCAACCAATACAGGCTTGACCTCAGATTTCAGTCGCTTTTCTTCTTGCAATTTTAAATCAATTCTTTGACGTATTTCATATTCATCCCTTGATTTTAATTTTTGTTTAAGTTGATCTAATACCTGGATATTAGAAGGGCTTAATGAGCCCGTTAATTTTTGAGTTTCCTCTAAAGCATAAACAACAAATTTTAAAGAATTCAAATCATTTAATGAATCTGCTATTATAAGTAAATCGGATGCAATTCGATGCTTATGCGTTCCAATCTCAAATGCAAGACCAGGGTCAATTTTTTGCGCTGAATCAAAATATTTTAAGGCGCGATCATATAGGCCAAGTTTATACAACTGCTCACCTTTTGACATGAAATTATATATTTTAAACCTATCGATATGATGCTTAAAACCAGGATACCATGTAGATGCCATTATGACATGAGCAATAGCGGTATCGCTTTCACCTGCATAAAGCCATTTCTCTGCTCGTTCAACTTCGCGATAAGTAATCTCTCGAAGTCTTTCATTTATCACATCAGCTAATAATGTATCAGCAAGAGATTCTGCGCGAATATATTTTTCCACAGCTCTTAAAACCATACCTCGCTGATCAAAGCTCATTCCCTGCTTCATAAGTTGATAAGGAATTTTCCTATCGCTTTCTACCGTAAGTTTTAAAGCTCTCTGAATATTTGCATGATTAGGGTTTTCATCAATGAATTCATTGAGATAGCGCTTTGCAGAAATATAATCTTTTGAATAGTAATAGGATTTTCCAATATCACCTTTTGTTTGTTGGCCACCAAAAAAAACTGAAGCTGTTGCATAAATACCTGCAGTTTGAATAGTGAAACTATTAATTGGGGTTAAATCTTTAGGGTCTCTGATTTCTTTTATAGATGTACTTGAAAATTTAAAATCTAATCCAATTGAAAAACGATTAATCATTCCGCGATCTAAAATGTATCTAGCTCCAAAAGTAAAAGATTGTGAAGGGCCATAGCCAATTGGTGAGCTCTCTTTTTTATAGAATTGAGAAATTGCCATACCATAAGTATAGCGATATGTTGTAAACCAGCTTTCAAACCATTGCAATATCAATGATTGGCTCCAGCCAAATTCAAGCATACTGGCATTGAATTTCACATCCTTCTTCCAAGATTCCTGAGATCCATTCCATTCGCTAGGTATTTTCGAAGGCATAAGCAGTGAACTATATCTTAGATTAAGGCCCGTATGCATATCTAGCCAACTATTTCCAAACCAATAATATGCAAGATTTGTTTTGAGCATATCCAGATCTAATTGATGACCAATTCTTGATGAGAAATTTCCACCATCAAATGCTGTTAGCCCATCGGATTCATACGACATCCAGCTACTCCTCAAATTTCCTAACCCAAGGAAACCGCCACCGCTATTGTAGCCAAATCCATATCTGAGTTCGACTGGAATAAAATTTACGGGACGATGAAATTCTCTCCTTTTGAATATTCGATCAAAAATATATCCTTTTTCATAATCATTTGGGTCTATTTGATCTAATGAAAAAATTCGAAAAATAATTGATCTTATTCGACTAGAATCATCTGGCACGGTCTGCATTTTGGCAAAGGATACAGAGCACATTAATAGAGTTGAGAGGATAATTTTTTTCAGCATCGTTATTAATATATTAGGTGTATTTTAGCAACCTACCAAATATACGATTATTGTGATTGTTGTTTATACAACAATAAGTATTTGTGAAACATTTATTGAATATCTGGGTAAATACATATATTTCTACTAGTCTTTAGCATGTTTAGAAAAAATATTTTATCAAAATACGTAATTTTTTTAACCCTGATACAATCAGTTTGGTCTCAGGATTTCAATATTGCTCGTATACATTATACTGGTGGTGGTGATTGGTACGCCGATCCAAGCAGCCTACCCAATCTTCTTGGGTTTATATCTAGTGAAACTAATATTAAGGTTGAGTCTAGTGAATATAAAATCAAGTTGACTGATCAAAATTTATATAAACATACGTACCTCTATATCACAGGTCATGGAAATATAAGATTTAATGAAGAAGAAATAGGAGCGCTTAGAAAACACCTTTTAAGAGGCGCCTTCCTTCATGCAGATGATAATTATGGTATGAATAACTCATTTAGGAGAGAGATGAGAAGGGTGTTCCCAAATAAAGAATGGGTGGAGCTACCTATTGACCACCCCATATTCAATTGTTATTATAAATTGCCAAATGGACTACCAAAGATTCACGAGCACGATGGGAAACCTCCTCAAGGGTTAGGTTTATTTGAAGGAGATCGTTTGATAGTATTTTATTCCTACGAATCTGATCTTGGTGATGGGTGGGAAGACTCGGAAGTACACAATAACCCAGAGAGTATTAGAAAAGTCGCATTACAGATGGGAGCAAATATCATCTGGTTCGCGTTAACTCAATAATGAATTTTAAAACAATAACATCTTCTCTTAATAAAATTAGGGCATACATTTTATTTTCTGTGCTCAAGTTGTTCCTTTGGAGGTTGTATGCTTTTCTAATTGCTTTATTCTTATCAGTTATAATGATAGAAAATGTCTTTTATCTAACTGCCTCTATGCGCAGATATATATTATTTTTATCAAATATAATATTAGTGGTTAGCATTCTTTCATATTTGATATATGCATTGATGGCTATGCAAAATATGATTAAACGCTATCGATTAAATACCATAGCATTAATAATAGGGCGATTGGTCTATAAAAAAGAAGATATGCTTCTTAATGCTTACCAGCTTGAAAATGCAAAAGAATTTTCTGGATCATCAGAGCTTCAACAATCATTTATTTACAATGCAAAAACGCAGCTTAATAAATTTGATTATACTTTTCTATTATCGAATAATCTTATAAATCGATGGAAAATAATTACATTAAATATGCTCGCCATACTTCTTGTTTCAATATCTATTTCCTGGACCCATTCTGTTTCTTCAATGTACAGATTAGCTCATACAAATACTGAATTTTCTCCTCCGATTCCATTTAAGATAATTAGTGCGTCACAATACATCGGTATATTGGGAGGTGAAGATGCTAAGGTGGAATTTTCGATATTTGGAAAAGATATTGATTCAATCTATGTTGAATTCAAACCACTAGCCTTCCAGGAGAATGAAGATAGTCTAATAATAAAAACTGCTTATAATCAAGATGGGTTATTTCACTCTGAGCTAAATAATATCTATCAAAATTACGATTATAGGGCATATGCACCTTCAACCAAGTTTTGGCAACCATGGAAAGAAATTTCTTCATTAGAGCATTCAATATATGTTACAGATAGACCTTCAATTAGCGATTTAACTATTACAATAAATTCTCCAAAATACACGGCGCTACCCCCTAGAACTCAAAAGGCAAATCAGTCAGAAATTGAAGCACTATTAGGCTCAACAATTGAACTTAAGCTGAGATCAAATAAAAAATTAGATCAAGCTAAGCTAATTCTTAATGACAAAGATTATATGATGTCGATAAATAATAATAGAAGTAATTATAGCTTTAAAATGGAGGGTGACGGAAAATTTTTTATTAATCTCAAAGATCAAAGGGGAATTACAAATCGAAATCCTATTCCATTTCATTTAAAAACTGTAACTGATTTTCATCCGCGAATGACCATTATTAAGCCAGCACCAATAATTGAATTAGGTGGAGATCAATTGATTTCTATTTTGATGGATATTGAGGATGATTTTGGATTTTCTAAATTGCAGTTAGCTTATGAAATTCATCGTCCCTCCTATATAAATGCTGAACCAAAAATCTCTATGTTCAATATTGATATCCCGAGTTTAGATAAAAACCAACAACAGATAATCAACAATTGGGAAATCAAAGATATTGGATTAATGCCTGAGGATGAAATTCATTTTCATTTTGAACTTTATGATAATGATCAAATCTTAGGTCCAAAAAAAGAACTATCAAGCACATTTATAGCAAAAATTCCATCTTTAAATGATCTCTTTTTATCATATGAAAATCAAGAAGAAGAAATTATGTCTAGCGCTAAAGAGGAGCTTTCTTCAGTGATAAAATTAAAAGAAAAGATCAATGAAGCAAGACTGGATCTTCTAAAAGCTGATAAGCCAGACTGGGAGCAACAACAAAAAACAAAAGAATCACTGCAAGCGCTCGAAAATCAAATTGATAATTTTCAAAAATTAAATGAAAAACTTAATTTGCTTAATAAACAAGGAGAGAAACACGATTTATTTTCAAGCGAAATGATGGAGAAATTTAGAGACTTGCAAAAATTAGTTGAAGAAATTTTGCCATCCGAAATGTTCCAAGATCTGGATTGGATGAAAGAAGCACTTGATGAGCTTGAGATTGAAGAAATGATTAGTGCGCTAGAGAATATGTCAAATAATCTAAATCATATTGAACAAGAACTGGATCGATTTCTTGATATTTTTCAACGTATCAAAGCTGAACAAAAAGTTGATGAGATTAAAAAGCGCTTAGAGCAACTGGTAGCTAATCAGGATAATATTGATCAACAAATTCGATCTATCAACAAGCGAACAGATCCCTCTATATTTAAAAGGCTTAGCCAGGAACAAAAAATTAATGAAAAAGAATTTGATAAAATATTAAATGAAATGAATAAATCTGTAAATGATATTAAAAAATTTAGTAGAAAAACTGCCCAAGGGATTGAAAATCTTTCAGAAAGTGAAGATGCTAAATCATCAAAAAAATATCTGCGTGAAACAATAAATAATTTAGATCGCCAACAGCCATATCAAGCTATGGATGCTAGTTATTCAGGCATTCAATCAATGCAATCAATGCAATCTTCGATGAATGATATATTTTCGGATTTTCAAAAAGAGACGACAAGGGAAATGGCAAAAAAATTCCGTGGAATTTTAAGAGATATACTTTCTATTTCTAAATCACAAGAATTGCTCAAAACAGATACGGAAGATATTCCAAAAAATTCTCCCCGCCAAAGTTCTTTGGCGAATCAACAGCAAATTTTACAGGATCAACTGATCCAAACTATGAAAAAAACTATGGGTCTATCCAAAAAAACATTTCTCGTCACTTCTGAAATGGGTCAAAAACTTGGACAAGCAAACGCACAAATGGGTGCTTCCAAAACAAAACTAGCTGAAAGAAATAGCAAGGGATCATTAAATAACCAAAGCCAGGCGATGGTAACTCTTAATGAAAGTGCAAAATCTATTATTAAAACAATAAATAAAATGCAGGATGATGGTTCGGCTAGTGGTTATGAGGAATTCTTAAGGCAAATGGAAAACATGTCCAATCAGCAAAAAAGTGTTAATGATCAAGGAATGCAGCTTGCGCTAGGGCAAATGTCATCAACAATGAAAGAGTCCATCATTAAAAGAATGCTTGGTAAGCAACGCGATATTCAAAATTCATTAAAACAAGCTATGAGAAAGCTAGATGAGTCCGGTAATCAAGGATTAGGTGATTTAGATGGAATCGCAAAAGAGATTGATGAAGTTATAAATGAGCTTAGTCAAAATAGATATGATCGCAATACAATGGATAGGCAGCAGCAAATATTAAGTCGAATGCTTAATAGTCAAAAATCTATGGCTCAGCGCGGAATAAAAGATAAACGAAAGTCTAAAGCTGCAACACAAATAGCAAACAATTCCCCATCTGGTCTTCCTACTGATCTAGGGCAACGACAATCAGTGCTTATGGAAGCAATGGATCAAGCTTTAAACGCTGGTTATTCTCGTGAATATCAAAGCATGATTCGACGATACTTTAATTCACTAAAAAAAATTGATTCGTATGCGAGAACTGACTCATCGAAAGCACAATAGATGATCAATAAAATAGTTATTATCACATCTTTGATTTTTACCATAACACTCTATGGGCAGATTGAAGTTATTCCAGAGGGAGAGTCAGCGTTTATTCAAGCAATGAAAATGGAGCGTTCTGGCAATACTGAAAATGCAGAGAAAGTATATAAAAATATCCTTGAGCGTCAACCAAGTCATCAGCCATCCTATTTCCAATTAAAAAATATTTATTCAATAAATGGCGATCTGGAATCTGGAATTATGTTAATTGAAACATGGCTTATAAATAATCCAAATGATCATCAATCAGAGCTTGCGCTTGGTGAATTTTATTTTAGAAATCAAGAGCAATCCAGGGCGATTGAAATTTGGAATAAGTTTAGTGACACTAAACTTACTAATAAAACAATGTTCCGTTTATTATTTCATACCTATGTCAAGTTTGGTCAAACCAATTCAATGGAATTATTATCTATCAAAGGAAGGGCAAAATTTAACGAACCTTTTTTTTTAGCAATAGACTTGGCTAGCTATTATCAATCAAGGCAAACTTTTGATCGCGCCTTAAGAGAGCTTATGATCCTTGTAAGACATCAAAAACAATACATGCAATATGCAACAGATAGAATATTAATTATGAGTGATGATATATCAGCACATTCACTAATTGATTCAACTCTTAATGCAAATTTAGAGCTCAACCCATCATTAAGAAAGGTATTAGCGGGGTTTTATTATAAAACTGGTGCGTTTTCCAAAGCATTTGATCAATATCAATTGATCAGCGATACAAATAATAATAAACAAAATGAATGGATTAAATTTGCGGAAAATTTAAGAAAGGAAAAGGAATACACTCTTTCAATAAAAGCATATCATTCGATGCTTGAAAGCTTTAATAACTCTGACCCAAAAACTATTGGAAAGATCCTTCTAGGTCTTGGAAAATCGTATGAGGATCAAATTATCCAACAACAGTCTGGATTAAATTTTGTAAAATGGTTTCCTGAAAATAGTTTTTTTAATAACCAATTAATTCAATCACCTAATATAGATAATGCTCCACTTGCAAATAGCCTTGAGCATTATCAATCTATACTTGCACTATTACCAAATTCAAATTCAACTGCTACGGTACATTATAGATTAGCTCAAATACAGTCCAGAATTATGCGTGATTTTGAGGGAGCAAAATTCTCATATGAGACAGCTTTGAAAGCGAATCCTAGCGCTGAATTAAAAAATCAAATTTATTATAATCTTGGAAATCTTTTCATTTATTCTGGCAAATACAGTGATGCTATCAATTATTTCAAGCCAGAATTAAATGAAAAAATTAGCAATAGAACTATAGGTTATATAAACAGCCTTCTTTACAACTTTGAATTTGATGCTGGGATGGCTTTTTTAGATTCAACAATCCTAACAATTGATCCAAATAATAAGTATTTCAATGACCTTTTTGAAATACATGATATGATAGTAAATTATTATATTGATGGAACTAAGAATGATAAGCTCGCTTTTAAATTATTTTTCGAATCAGAAAGTTTAATTAATGAGTATAAAATTCAAAATGCAATCCAGTTGCTAGAAAAAATTAGATTAGATTTCTCTGATACATTGATTAGCCCACTTGCGACACTACGATTGGCTTTCATTTCTATTGAACTAAAAGAATATAATAGGTCGATACAATATGCACTTGCTTTGGAAAATACTTTTCTAAAAGATAAAGGGCTTGCCTTAGCTGCTGAAGTTGAAGAAAATTTTATGGAAAGCAATGAAAATGCCTTAAAATATTATTATCGACTACTTTCTGAATGTTCAACATCATTACTTTCTGAGCCAATTCGAATACATGTACGTAAAATTTCACAAACCAACAGAGAGTTAAATTGAAAAAAATAATTTTATCTTTTTTCTTTTTTCAGTTTTGTTTTTCGCAAAAAATATTGATTCCCATGGACGCGTTACAAAAAGATCACTTAAAAGCTTATGGAGCAGCTTTCTGGGTTATTAAAGAGCAGGTAAACGTGGAATGGATTTTGAACTACCGAGGTGGTTCATTTATGATGGATCAATATCCAAATATCGAACAAGAATGTCGGGTGAGAGGTGTTACATATGAGCTAATTGGAGTCGAAGAAACATTATCTATCTACAATGAAGTGGCAACAAATAATATGGATATTGTACTATTAGAAAAAATACCAAAAATTGCGATTTATACCCCACCTAATAAACAACCATGGGATGATGCAGTAACGCTTGCATTAACTTATGCTGAAGTGCCATATGAAACCTTATGGGATGAACAGGTATTTAATGGTGAATTATCACAATACGATTGGCTGCATTTACATCATGAAGATTTTACAGGACAATATGGAAAATTTTATAGAAATTATCATACTGCATCCTGGTATATCGAACAAAAAAAGCAATTTGAATCTCTTGCAATGCGATTAGGGTTCAGTTCCGTGCCAGAGCAAAAGAAAGCTCTAGCACAAATCATTAAAGACTATGTATACAATGGTGGATTTTTGTTTGCAATGTGCTCCGCAACAGATTCTTTTGATATTGCGCTAGCCACGCTTGGACTTGATGCTGCCCATTCGGTATATGATGGAACACCAATTGATAATGAACTAATGAATAAGATTGATTTTACCAACTCATTAGCATTTAATAATTTTGAAATTATTTCCGATCCAATGATCTATGAATATTCGGATATAGATTTTCCTCCTAGCAATAATGTAGTAATTAGAGGTGCAGAAGCAGACTATTTTTCCCTTTTTGAGTTTTCTGCAAAGTATGACCCAGTCCCTACAATGTTAACCCAAAACCACGTTGGAACAATAAAGGGGTTTATGGGGCAAACAACAGGTTTTCATCGTGATAAGATTAAAAAGCATATTTTAATTATGGCCGAAGATAAAACAACGCCTCAGGTGAAATATTTGCATGGAAATTTAGGCCAAGGTACATTTACTTTTTTAGGTGGGCATGACCCTGAAGATTATCAGCACTTTGTTGGAGATCCACAAACTGATTTATCCTTGCATCGGAATTCCCCGGGTTATCGATTAATATTGAATAATATCCTATTCCCCGCTGCTAGAAAAAAGGAGAAAAAAACATAAAGTAGGTTAGCTATAGTTTTCGAGTTTCTTTGTACTTCTTCGCAGTTTCAACTATTGCTTTTTCTACAGAATTAGGTTTCCACCCTAATAGATTTTTAGCATTGTCTGATTTGGCAATCTGGCTTTTACCTAATCTATCTTTAAACAAAGCAATATCTTTAAGAAATAATGCAAGCAACCCTAATAAAAAATTTGGAACAACTCTAGTAGGCGCTTTTTTAAAACCATTATCTTTTAATATTCTTCCAATTTCTACTAACCAAAGTGGTTTTTCAGATACAATAAACCTTTGCCCGGGAGCATGTTCTGACTTTAATGCCAATACATGAGCCTTTGCTACATCCACTACATTGACTACATTGAATTGAATATTGGCAACGGCTGGTAGCTTGCCAATTATTAGTGCTCTAATTAATAAATTACTTGCGCCCATATCATAAGACAAAGATGGTCCAAAAACAAAAGATGGATTAATGGTACATGCCTCGATTTTCTTATCCTCATCAAACGTATTAACATATTCCCACATTGCTTTTTCAGCAATAGTCTTGCTTTTAATATATGGTAGCGTATTAGCATCTAAGACTGACCAAAATTCTTCATTAACCTCAGCTTCATAATGACCTTGTGTTATTGCAGCGATCGATGAAGTCATTACAAATCGTTTTATTTTATATTTTATTGCTGGCTTTAACGCTCTCATTACGCCTTGGCGCGCTGGCTCTATAAATGAATCTTCTTCCTTCATATTTTTTTCATAGACTGGAGAGGCCAAATGAAGAATATAGTCGCACCCGTTTACTGCGTCATCCCAACCGTCATCTTTCATTAGATCAAGTTCACAATATTCAAGAGTTTGATCATTCTTAATCTGATTAGAAACTGCTTTTTCTATTTCATCTCGTCTATCCATTGATCGTAACGATGTGCGAACATTATAACCTTGTTTTAATAGCTCTGCAATACAATGCAGTGCTATGAAACCTGTTCCACCAGTAACTAAAACTTTTTCCATTATTTATTTCCTTTGTTCATAAAGCCATTTCCATAAATCTTTAGAATTCCAAGCATCTAACCATGAATCATGACCTCTATTTTTTATCTCTGTATATTTTATTTTTCCTCCGGCTCCATCAATGGCTTGAACCATTTCTCGGGTTCTAGAAACACTGATTACCCTATCCTGATCACCATGCCAAGCCCATATTGGAATATTGGTTAATTTATTTGCTTGCGTAGGATCTCCGCCTCCGCAAATTGGCACAGCTGCTGCAAAATAATCAGCTCGTCTTGATATAGCATCCCAGGCTCCCCAGCCTCCCATGGAAAGTCCCATCACATAAATTCTATTCCTATCTACTGATTTGTTCTTTTTAATAAATTTGTCTAATGCTTCAAATGTCATTCGCATTGATGATGAAATTGTTTCTAGACTGTGATTCGCTTCATCCCAATGGGCTGAAACCCAACGCTCTTCATTTGGAACCTGTGGAATGAAAACAAAAGATTCATATCGAGAAAAAATTTTTTGCTTATTTAGCGCAGCAATATTATTTGCATCCCAAAGTTGTTGTTCATTGTCATTCCCTCTTCCACCCGCACCATGCAAGAATAGTAGTAGGGGATACTTTTTTTTTGAATCATGATTCATTGGTTTTCGATAGCGATATAGTAATTTTTCTCTATTTGAACTTTTCCATGTTGCTGATTTATACTGATCAATTTCATTTATTTTTTCAGATGATAGCGCTTCTGAAATAGCTTCTTCTAATAATTTAGACATAACAATATATCCAACTTTATTAGGGTGGACTGTATCTAATCCATAATCAGTAATTAAACCATCTTTACCATCAAACATCTCTGAAAAATAATCCAAATAAACCAGATTATTCTTAATAGCATATCTTTGTAAAATATCATTGATCTTCAAAATTTTATACGGTGGTAATATTTCTGGTCTCCACGGAAAATCGCTCGCAGGTAAGATAGATGAAATGACAACTTTTATATCATTTGACAAAGCCAGTTCTGACATAGAAATAATATTGTTGGTGATCATCTTCACGCTAGATGGGCCAGTATTTTCAGCAATATCATTTATCCCAGCTAAGATAACCACTACATCTGGGTTAAGATCTATAACGTCAGGCCTAAAGCGAATTAGCATTTGCGGTGTCGTTTGCCCGCTAATCCCTCTATTAATATATCCTTTTGACTTAAAATATTCTGGATAATGCCAATCCCATCCTTCCGTAATTGAATTTCCCATAAAAACTATTCTACTGCCTTCTTTTTGTATCTTTTTTATTCGAATATTATCATTTTCATAGCGCTTTAGATTAGGCCAATCCAGATTATCAACCTGACAAACAGAGGTGGAAAAAAATAATAAAAATATAAATATAGAATTGGACTTGCTCATTCTTGATCCTTTGCTTGATTCCAAATTTGATCTAATTCAACCAAACTAGAATCTTCAAATTTTTTACCACTTTTTTCTAATGCATTTTCGATATAGATAAAGCGTTTTATAAATTTCTTATTTGTTAAACGTAATGCATTTTCAGCAGAAATATCTAAAAAACGAGCGAGGTTGACTACAGAAAAAATTACATCACCTAGCTCATTTTCAATTTGTTGTTTATCCCCATTCTTTTGAGCAATTTTTAATTCCTCAATCTCTTCGCCAATTTTTTTCCAAACATCATCTGAGTCTTCCCAGTCAAATCCAGCATAACTAGCTTTTTGCTGAATTCGTTGTGATTGAACAATTGAAGGTAATGTTTTTGGAACACCCTCAATTCTTGATTTTCTTTTCTTTTCTTTATGCTTTGCTTGTTCCCAATTTTGTTTTGCATGAAATGTACCATCCGCTCTATCATCTCCAAAAACATGGGGATGCCTCTTAACAAGTTTTTTGTTAACAAACTCAATAGTGTCTTCAATGTCAAACTTATTTTTTTCATTCGCAATTAATGCCTGAAAGATTAGATGCAACATGACATCCCCCAGCTCTTCTTTAACTAAGTCCCAATCCTTCTCATCAATTGCTTCAATAACCTCATGCACTTCCTCAATAAAATAAGGCAACAATGACTCTGTAGTCTGTTCGATGTCCCAAGGGCACCCATCTTCAGATCTAAGTTTTTCAACAATTTCAACTAGCGCTTCAAACTTATTACCAATTTGACTCATACAATATTTTTCCAAATTAATGTATTTAGATAATGGTCTTCCTTTTTTGTCATTTGAAGTTTTTCATCAGGTAATCCATCTTTATAATCTAGCAAATGCAAACTCCCATGAATTATAATCCTTGCAAGTTCCTTATCAAATGATTGGTCATATTTTTTTGCATTTTTTTCAACTTGGGGAACGCTTATATAAACCTCACCTTCAACTTTATTTTCATTATAATCATTTAATCTAAATGCAATTACATCTGTAAAATGATCTTGATTAAAGTATTTTTTTTTCAAATCAGATAGCACATTATCGTTTGTGAAAATTAATAGAATTTCAGCATCTGCTCTACCTTCGGATTTCATGACCTCAGAAACTAATCTAGAGATTTGATTAATTTTTGGATCAACTATCTTCGAATCAATCTCAATCTGTACATTGATCATTTTTCAGCAGCTTTACTATTTTCTAATTCGTCTGGGTACTCTATGCGGATATGATAAATACCCTTCAGAACCGATAAAAGTCCTGAGTTACCATCCATATTACCTTTAATTCTAGTTAGCTCGTCCATTGTTAATGGACATTCCGATAATTGGCCTGATGATATTCTAGAATTAATAATATTAGTTATCATTTCTTCAATTTTAATTAAATCGGGTTCTTTAATTGATCGAATGCCAGCCTCAATCGCTTCGCATATCATAAGAATACCCGTTTCTTTAGTATTTGGCTTAGGGCCCGAATATTTAAACTGTTCTTCATCAACATTTTTATTATCTTCCAATGCTTGCCTATAAAAATATTCAACACGTGTAGTCCCATGATGCATAGGAATAAAGTCACTTACAATATTAGGTAAACTATATTCTTTTGCAAGTAGCAACCCATCTGAAACATGGCTTTTAATTATTTTTGCACTCATTACTGGAGAAAGTTTATCGTGTTTATTTTCACCGCCATATTGATTTTCAATGTAGTATTCCGGTCTAAGCATTTTACCAATATCATGATAATAGGCACCCACTCTGCATAATAATGAATTGGCTCCTATTGAATCAGCGCATGCTTCGGCTAAATTTCCAACAACAACACAATGATTAAATGTCCCATTGGCTTCTTGTTGCAATCGCTTCAGAAGAGGTTGCTGAAAATCTAATAATTCAATAAGGGTCAGGTTTGTCGTAATCCCAAAGGACACCTCTAGAATTCCAATCAGGCCATAAGTCAAAATTGGAGATAAGACAGATAATAATAACAAATTCATCATATCATAGCTCATCACCTGCCAATCATATCCTTTGAATAGACCTTGGCCAATTATTGCTAATGCACTACACCCAATTAAAACAAATATCGCTGTAAAAAGCTGACTTCTGCGGCGAAGATTTCTTACAGTATAGATACCCATAATAGATGTAAAAAGCGATGTAATCATAAACTCAACATTATTACCTATCTGCGTTCCAATAAGAAAAGTCATTGAAAACGTTGCAATCAACCCTACAAATCCATCAAACATGATAGTGACAACCATTGCAGCAACAGTGATTGGAATCAAGTATTCGGAAAGCGCGAGTTTTTGCGTAAACAAATAGGCCAAAACCCCTTCAATCAAAAAAATGAAGCATAGAAATAAAACCATTTTTTGATCTTCAAAAATTGTTTTTTTATATACAAAAAGAAATCCAAATAAAAGTGAGACCAATATCCCTACAACGATTATTCGCCCTAGATATGCTAAAGTAATTTGTACAAAATCTTCAGATGCAGATTTAGCATCAACAGCTAAAGATAATGAAAAAAGTTTTTCTAAATCATCATTGGTAATTCTTTTATTTGCCTCAACAACTCTTTCATTTTCCAGAATAATTCCTTTATTTCTTGGTACTCTATCCAATCTAGCTTGTTGTCTACGTTCAGTAGTTTCGCGATCGTATAATAAATTTGGCTTCATTAATTCTACAATTAATGAGTAGCCAATTTCTCGTTGAATCATTTCATTCTCAGTAAATTCATTGGTGATTTCAACGCGCGCTTTAGTCCAAGCAGATTGTAAATCATTATAATCTGATGGATCTACAAGAATATTAGCTTTCCCATCTAATAAATTCATTGCTATCTGCTTACTTAGAATATCTAAAATAGGAATATCATATATACCTTCAGCCCATCTGTTTCTAGATATTTTAATTATCTTCTTCTCTATTTTTTCTAAATTTATCTTATTTCTAGAAGATGGATTATCAAATAAAATCATATCCCATTTATCATCTTCATCAATAAACGAAAAAGCTTCTATCATTTTATTTTTTAACTGCTCTAAAGAAGTACTATCAGCTTCGACAGCTATTCTAGATGCATTAAAATTCTCTGAAAAACGGTTTCTGTATAAATTATTCTTCGAATTAATTAATTTAATATTTGCTCTTTGGATTTTTTTTGTTAGATCAAAAAAAGTATCAATTTCTTGAAGTTGGTTTGCTACAGCATTATTAGATCGAATGAAAATAAATGGCTCTAGCGTTATTGCTTCATCAAGGTCAGACTGAAGTTCATTGCTATTTTTTAGTATAGGAAAATTAAAAGGGGCTACTATTTCCTCTTTTGAAACATCGTTCAATTGATATGAATATAATAGTGTTTTCCCTCCAGGAAATAAAAATGAAAGGGAAATTACTAAAATCAATATCATGGCAATTTGCTGCCAATAATAATTGCTTTGACTAAAAATAATTTCTAGAAATGATTTCTTTTTTCGATTTCTAATCATACAAAAGGCAAATTACCATTTTATCGCTGCTGAAGCCCATGTATATCCTGCTCCAAAAGCGGCCAAAATAATTATATCTCCCTTGATTATTTTTCCAGATTCAAGAGCCTCAGTAAGAGCTATGGGAATAGATGCAGCAGTTGTGTTTCCATATTTATGAATATTACTAAAAACCTTATCCATCCCAACTCCAAGTCTTTTTGCTACCGCTTCACTAATACGGTAATTGGCTTGATGTGGAATGATTAATTTGATATCATTAATATCTAAATTATTAAAATCAAGAGCTTCATTAATTACTTCTGGAAAACGAGTGACGGCATTGCGAAACACTTCTCTGCCATTCATCTTTGGTGTAAACTTACTCTTATCAAATTGATTTTCTTTAAACCAACTTCCATGGCTAGTGCCAGGTGCTTCCATCCATAAATTTTTGAGATCTTTTCCTTCTGAGTGCAGATGCGTTGACAATATCTCACTTTCATCTTCGCTTCTTTTTATAATTGTGGCGCCTGCCCCATCTCCAAATAAGACAGCAACATCGCGTCCTTCAGTAGATTTTTCAATTAATTTAGTTTGAGTTTCTGCGCCTACTACCAGTATAGTTTTTGCCATTCCCGTTTTAATATATTGATCTGCTATTGATAAGCTATAAACAAACGCCGAACAAGCAGCTTTTATATCAAAGGCTCCAATGGTCTTTAAATTTAATTTTTCTTGGAGCTGTGCGCTTACGCCTGGAAAGAAATAATCTGAAGACAAGGTTCCCACTATAACCATATCAATTTCTTTGGAATCTATTTCAGCATATGAAATTGCTTTTTTTGCAGCTACTAAAGCCAAGTCTGAAGTGGCTATTTTATTAGTAGCCCATCTTCTCTCTTTTATACCTGATCTAGATTGAATCCAATCATCTGAAGTTTCCATCATTTTTGATAGATCATCATTTGAAATGATATTATCAGGAACTTCAAATCCCATTCCAATAATTTTACTTTTATGCATATTTTACTTCAATTAATAATATTTTGAGCCGGCCTATAAGCCGAGTTTTGTAATAGATAGCCATTCATCTAGCTCTATCATTACTGATAGAGTCACGCGATCAACCCTCCCTTCAAACAATGCGGACAACATTTTAGGGTTTACTTGATCTTGCACCGGATAGGGTTTACACATTATTACTTTTCAATAAGAATGAGGGGTCTCTTACACCTCTTTTTCACCCTTACCTAAAATTAGGCGGTATTTTTTCTGCTGCACTATCCATACTGCATAAAGCAGTTCCTCCCGTTAGGAGGTATCCTGTCCTGTGGTGCTCGGACTTTCCTCTCATAATTTCACAATCTGCGAATTAAGAGCAACTATCCGACCGGCTCATATTATAAGTTACAAACAGTTTAATAGTATTTACTATTCAGAATCGTGATATAGAAATCGACTGCAGCTATCGCAGGTATGAGGGCCCTGGCTTGCCCTTACCTCTGAAACAATTTGAGGAGGAACAAATCCTCCACACCCTCCGCACGCAGTGCCTTCCACTGGAACCGCAGATAGGCCTTTTCTAGCCTCATAGATTTTATCATATTTTGAAAGAATCATTGAATCAATACCTGCTAATTGTGACTGGCGATCTTTTTCTAATTTATTTTTTTCTTCAGAAGATTCTTTTATAAGCACTTCGAGCTTTTCTCTTCTATGAACCAAATCAGTACTAAGAGATTCTAGGTTTTCTTCCTCAGATTTTGTTTTTTCTTCTAAGGTTTCTTTTTCTTCTGAAAATTCTAGCAATTTATTTTCAAACTCATCCATATTACTTTTAAGATGATCAATTTCTAATTGTAATGCATCGTACTGCTTATTATTGGTGACTAAGAAAAGCTGATCTTTATGCTTATCAATTTTTTCTTTTATTTCTTCAATGGATGAGTCACATTTATTTAATTCAAGCTCTATTTCTTTCAAGCGTTTTTTTCCATTTTCAACACTTTCAATCAATGCTATTTCTTCATTTTTTAGCGAGTCAACCTTTACCGGAAGATCCCCTAAGAGCGAAGCGATCTCTTGGAGTTTAATATCAATTTTTTGTAAACCTACTATTTCATTAATTACTGTCATCTATATTCCTTAAAACAAAAAATGCACCTCAAAAGGTGCATTTAGATTAATTTTCAATAAAGAGAAAAATCTTTCCACAAAAAAGACTTTTTATTAATTTTTCCATTTATAACTATTTTTTTCTGTTAATATTTTCAATATTTTCTCATTATTTCAGAGTTTCAATTTATAATCAATTTTCACCATAAAACTATCAGTTTTATAGAGTAAATCTCCATAATCTACTCCATAAGTTAAAGTTAAATTTAATCGGCTCCAGACATCATTATATAATAGTTCAATCAAGCCAGACCTTTGCACCAACCCTCCATTAAAAACATAGTCTTGATTTAAGGAATTATAATAATCTTCATCAGGAAAAATTCCATAATTTTCAGAATAAGTGTATAAAATTCTATAATTAATATTTTTTATTAATCCGGCAAGTCCTATATGATGAGCTTTAACTCTATTATTAACAATATAAATTCCATCACTATAGCGATCTTTATTGGATCCAAGAGTGAATAAAGGATTACCTATAACTCTTCCTTTGTAGGTCCAGCCGGATTGGTAAATATAATGATTATAGTAATTATCCCAGCCGTATGTTGAATCAGAAGCTCCTTCTTTTCCACTTTGATCCATAGTATTGATATATTCATAAACAAAATTGGATAATAAGTTTGAATTTTTTTGAGAAATTGCAATACCATATTTTCCATCAAATTCATTTAATATCCATCTTGCGCTACTTTCATCTTCAAAAGGATGCTCAAGATATATTTTTATTAATTTATTATTAAATTCTTTTTCTATAGATAAATCCCATATACCTAAATGATTTCCCAATGCATTCTCTTTCTCTTGATCAATACTCTTTTTTGATCCAGGTCTTGCGAAAAAAACTCTAATTAAATCATTGATGCCGCTTGATTGTTTCCCATGAATTTCTGTTTCACCAGCCCACAAGGCCTCATGAACCAAACCAAAACTGAAAGAATAATCCTTAATTAAAATCTTTTTTATATAAAAAGATTTTTCATGAAGAAATGGGGCTTTCAAATATCGTCCAGAATCAAGCCAGCCATGTGCAATTTGTCCTTTTATAAAAAAACTTTTATTAAATATTTTAAGTTGATGAAAATCACCAACTCCGAATGAAATTTTTGGAATTGGTTGAGCATTTGTGCTTTCAATCAGCGACCCACTTGATAATAAATCATTATTGTCTGATTTCTTTGCACCTAAACTCAAGAATAGATTATTATTTTTTACTAATAGGAAAGCTTCGTTAAGAAAAATTTGATCATTAGGTAAAATTATATTTAAGCCATAGTCTAAATTTTTTTGATTATATCTATATTTAAGATTAATAATGGATCCATTTTTATAAACCCCATTTTTATTTGAAGCTATCCAAAATGGCTGATTCTCATTAAAAAGTAGGTGACTGCTAATTCCAAAGGATTGAGAAAATCCAAAGGATTGAGAAATATAATAAAAAAATATGAATTTAGTATAAGAAGAGATTGATAGCAGTCTACAAATATTTTTTTATTATATTTTTAAGCTCAGGGGCTTCTTTATTATTTGAATCAGGAATATATTCTGGAACAAGGTCGACAAGTGACTCTTTTATAACTTTTGAATCATATAATTTTGCTAGCTCGACAATATTCTCGGATTGGGCTAGGGTTTGATTCCAGCCATGATTTACTTCATTTTTTAGAATCATAATTTTTTCATGTGGAGAATCAGTGATATTTTCACCAGTAGTAATTAATTCTTCAAACATCTTTTCTCCTGGACGTAAGCCAATATATTCAATAGGTATATCTACATTTGGAGTAAAACCGGATAGCTTTATTAGTTCGTTGGCAATATCTTTTATGAGAACAGGTTCTCCCATATCTAAAACAAAAATTTCGCCGCCTTTTCCAATTGATCCTGCCTGTAGAATTAATTGAGCAGCCTCAGGGATTGACATAAAATATCTTTTAATATTTGGATCAGTAATTGTTACAGGTCCACCATTTTTAATTTGATCTTGGAATGTAGGTATCACACTTCCTGAGCTCCCAATTACATTTCCAAAGCGAACAGCCATATATTTAACTTTCGTATCAATACTTCTGGCTTGTATTACTTGTTCGGCAACCCGTTTTGTTGCTCCCATTACATTTGTTGGGTTAACTGCTTTGTCAGTTGAAACGAGAACAAATCTCTCAACTCCGTAAACTTCACAAGCATCTATTAAATTTATAGTACCTTGAATATTTGTATTGACAGCCTCCCAAGGATTTAGTTCTTGCATAGGAACATGTTTATATGCCGCTGCGTGTAAAACGACGTCAGGTTTAAATGAATTAAATACAGTACTAATCATTTTTTTATCTCTAATGTCGCCTAAAATGGGCTTAAGTCCTAATTTACCATCAAATTTGTAGCACATATTCTCAACATGAAATAAGTTATTTTCACTTTGATCAAAAAGAATTAGTAAATCAGGATCAAAGCCTAAGCATTGCTTTACAAGCTCAGAGCCAATAGATCCTCCTGCTCCAGTAACAAGAACTTTTTTACCATAAATATATTTCGAAATTTCAGAACGATTTAAATTCACCTCTTGCCTTCCAAGCAGGTCCATAATTGAAACATCTCTAACAGCATTTAGGGATATTTTTTTATCAATAAGCTCTGACATAGTTGGAATAGTTCGATATGGTTTTCTAATAGCTTTGCAATGATCTACAATTCGACGCATTGATGAGCTAGATGCTCCAGGAGTGCAAATAATTATTTCATCAAAGGGGATATTAAATGTATGAATTATTTCTATTTTTCCATATATAGGAATTCCATGAATAGTAGTATTTGATTTAGACTCATCATCATCAAGTAAGCCAATTATTTGGTAAGGCGTTGATGGGTTTTCTAATATATCTCTTACAATTTTTTCAGCACTCCAGCCAGCTCCCAAAAGTAAAAGCTTTGTTTTATTTTGATTAATTATCTTGTTTGAATTTTTTCGTTTTTTTATAAAATAATTTGAGTAGATCCTAACAGTTGCCCTTGCTGAAATAAACCCAACTGTACTCAATATATAATCAATAATAAATATGCTTCTAGGAATTGCAACGAATCCTAAAACCATAACTGCTAAAGCACCTGATAATATTGTACCAGAAGAGCTTGATTTAATAATATTCAATAAATCAGGAACGCTGGTATATCTCCATAGTCCACTGTAGACATTGA
>CAYLUE010000007.1:22182-46049 GCA_964386795.1 uncultured bacterium | reverse complement strand
TTTTGAGTTTTGTATTAAATAAGTATATATGATGTAAATTTGAACTAGTATGTATAGAAAAATATATATATTAGTAATTATGATATTTAATATCTGCTTTGCTCAGAATTGGCTTCAAAATCAAAGATTAGAACGACAGTTTAAAGAGGCAATATCTAGCTACAATGAAGGAAGATATGCTACGAGCGAAACAATCTTAAATGATTTAATAAGCTCAGGTTATGATTCTTATAATGAACAAGCATTATTGTTATTGCTAAAATCTCAAATTGCATTAAATAAATCAACTGAAGCAAAGCAAACTGCGAAAACTTTCTTTTCTTCTTACCCTAGAAGTAAGGTGCTTAATTACACCATGGAAAGCTTAGGGGATTTGTATGTGAACAATTCAAATTACGAATCAGCATATAGAATGTATAGCAGGGCCAAGAGCCTATCTGACAATTATACCTATAGAGCCAAAATTGATAGCAAGCTTTTAAAATTGATAAAAATAAAATTACCCGAAACGTTATTTGATGAATTATTAGTCATGGAAACTGATTTAGCATCCAGCAACATCCATCTCTTGGCAATTGCTTACTCACAAATTATGGATGGTATGCCTGATGATGCAGCTCTAACTCTAGGGAAAATAGATCCATCGGTATTATCTGATGAATTTTCCCAGCTATTTGAGTTGCTCCTTAGGGAGTCATACAAGCCCTCTTCGCCAGTATTGATGGTTGGACTTGCACTGCCATTAACCGGATCAAATTCTGAATCAGGAAAGGCATTTTTAGATGGATTTCGAAAAGGGCAAAATTCTATTCGTAATAATAATCAGAGACTATCAATATTAGTTCGAGACACAAGAAGTGATGATTTTGAAGCTATTAAGATTATTAATGAGCTTGAAAAAATTGATCAGCTAATTGCATCAATTTCACCTGCAAGCGAAACAACATCTTTATCCTTGTTAAGCTCAATAAGCGATTCTGACCTACCTGTATTATTAACAAGTAAACAAAAAGGTGATTTAACTACAATAAATGATAATGCCTTTCTAATTGGTTCAAATTATTCATTAGAGGGAAAAATTGCAGCGCAATATATAGTTAAGCACTTAGGGCTCGATAGCATTGCGGTTGTAGCACCTGCTGATAAAAATACTGAGATTCAAATTGATGCTTTTATTAGTGAGGTTGATCGATTAGGTGGAAATGTAGTTGCAACTGAATGGTATAAAGGAGAGCCAAAAAATCTAAGTAGACAGTTTAGATTTTTGCGTCAAGTCGCCTTTAGCTTGGATTCAAAAGAAAAAATATTTGACGAAGCGCTAGGAATGGAAATTGATAGCTTAGATGCTTTATTTGATGTTTCTGCTGATGATTTCTTTGATTTACCTCAATCAACAGCTAAAAAAATGACTTCTTCAGACTCCTCTAAAGTCTTTTTGAAAACCATTCAAGCAATTTATTTGCCTATTAATTATGATGATCTAGAATATATTGGACCTCAAATCCCAATGTATAATTTTGACACAAAAATAGTAGGAAATGCAAGCTGGCAGCAGCTAGAGATACTTACAAAAGAAAATATTGGACCACATTTAAAAGGAATGTCAATTATATCAGGTTTATTCAATTCTAAATCAGATTCGATAAATATGTATCATAATAATTTAGATGAGTATCAAATGGGATATTATAGCTCCAAGCTATTAACAAACATAGAAATGAATGAAATGTCTAGAGCAGCTTTTAATGCATCGCTAAGAGAAATAGGTATGTACAATGATGAGGGATTCAATTATTACCCATCAATGATGAATAATAATATTAATTCAGCATTTCAGCTGATTGACTTTAATGGAAATGATTTAATTAAGTCAGGTGTGCTTACTGTTGATTCGCTAATGATGGTCAATCTGCAAAATCCATAGATTGTATAGTTGCATTATATTGATTACTCCGAGTTCTTTAGTCAAAAGAATTTAAAAGCATGCATTTCTTTAAGAGAAAAAAATTATGCAATTAAAGAAAATCGTAATCAGTTCATTATGCAATTAGAATTAGACCCATCAATTTTTATATTCCCTAATCAGACTCACTCGAATAATGTTAAAATAATAAATAAATCAAAATCTTATAGTGATACAGATGCAATTATCACTACTTCACCTGATTTTGGATTAGGAATATTAATCGCAGATTGTATCCCTGTATTTTTATATAATATTAATACAAATCATTTTGCGCTAGTGCATTCTGGATGGAGAGGGGCAGCAAATAAAATTACTTCGATTACATTAAAAAAAATGATTGAAATAGGAAATAACCCTAGAAATATTAAGGCAGTAGTTGGCCCTTCAATTGGTAAGTGTTGTTTTGAAATTGGTGAGGAAGTTTCCGGGCTATTTGATTCAAAGCATTTGCTCTCTAAAGGCCAATCAAAATACTACCTAGATATAAAACAATCAATTCATGAAGAATTAATATCGATAGGATTAAATAAGAAATATATTTTTATTGATAGTAATTGTACTTCTTGTGAGGAAAATAAATTTTTTTCATACCGCAGGGAAGGTAAATCTTCAGGAAGGATGATGGCGATAATGGGATGGGAAAATAAATGAGTTTAATTGATGCTGTAATTATTGGCCTTGTACAGGGCATAACTGAATTTCTACCTATTAGCAGCTCTGGTCACTTAGTTATTTTCCAACATTTGTTGAATATTAATTTGCCAGGGAACCTTATTGAAGTTGCTGCTCATTTTGGTACTTTATGCAGTATAGTGTTAATCTATTGGAACGAAATCATAAAACTAATTATTGATTTCAAATCAGATAAAGCACAAAAATATTTATTATTATTAATCGTTGCAACGCTACCATCTATAATTTTTGTTTTATTTGCTAAGTCATTTATCCTTGAAATGTTTGAATCAGTAAAATCTGTATCGATAGCATTGATTATAACAGGTTTAGTTCTGCTGTTATCCAGTTTTACAAAAAATAGAGATAAAAAAATTAACCTCAGTAAGGGATTACTAGTTGGCATAGCTCAGGCATTTGCTATAATACCTGGAATCTCCCGTTCGGGAATGACAATTTCAACTGCGTTAATAGCTGGTGTTCCAAGTAAAGAAGCTGCAAAATTTTCATTTTTACTAGCAATCCCAGCAATATTAGGCGCGATAATAATTACTGCAATCGATATTCAATATGAATTTGATAATGCGATAATGTTTCCGATTATCCTAACTAGCGTTGTTTCATTTATTTCAGGATATTTTGCCTTAAAAATACTTATAAGATTATTGGAGGCTGGAAAATTTTATTATTTTGCATATTATTGTTTATTGTTAGGAATATTTACTTTGATTATGCTATAGAATGTCAAGTTTTAACTCAAAAATAACGCAATATAACGCAGCAATTAATCTGCTATTAAATGGGAAGGTTGATCCTGTTTATTTTTTAATGGGGGATGACCAATTTTTACAGCAGTTTTTTATAAAAAAATTAGAAGAAAATATATTTGATGATGATCAAATTAATAAAATGATTTTAAGCGTTGATGATATAGGCTCTAAAGAAGTGGTTAATAAGATTAATGAGCCTGACTTATTTTCCTCTAAAAGGCTATTTATTTTAAGGAATCCCAATGCGCTTAGAGGTAAAACAAGAGACGAACTTGTAGATTATTGCTCAAACCCAACCGATTCAAATTGCCTTGTATTAATTCAAGATGAATATGGTATGAAGAATAAGTTTATTAAAACACTGGCATCCAATTATAGCCCAATTTCTACATCCACCCCATTTGAGAGTGATTTAATTAAATGGGCACAACTATTTTTTCAAGATAATGGTATAGAAAATATATCTAGTAATATTATTGATAAAATAATAGATATCTTTGGAGATTCAGTTTTTGGATTAAAGAATGAAATTGATAAACTTTGCTTGAGGATTGAAAAGACCCAAAATTTAGATAGCGTAGATTTAAAACATGCTCTTTCTTTAACGAGAAGTTATAAAAAATTTGAATTTTTTAATTATTTAGGAAAAAGAGATACTCATCTATCAATCAAGCTTGGTAGGTCTCTAGTGTCAAAAGATTCCTCAATGCTAGATCTCCTTCGCCCATTAAATGAATTTTTTCAGGAGCTGTTATTTATAAAAATCTTTTCTGGAACAAATCGATCATCCAATAGTTATACTCTATTATCACCAAGTGTGAATAGGCAGCTACCTAATTATGCTGGCAATTTTTCTAGTAAAGAGATTGTTTCAGCTATAAAAAGGTTAGCTAAAATTGATAAACAAATAAAAAGTTCAAATATTGATGATGAATCAGCCATTACAGAATTTATCTACGCAACAACTTCGCATGGATAGTCAGTTCGAATATACAGATGAAGAACTCATCGCTAATTTTCAAAATGGAGATGAGCAGGCATATATTGCGCTAGTTAATCGATATAAGGATAGATTGATAAATTTTGTATTTCAGATAGTAAATGACCGTGACCAAGCTGAGGATATCATTCAAGATACAATGCTAAAACTCTATACGCATAAACACTACTATCGGAATATAGCCAAATTTTCAACATGGATATATACAATAGCAGGTAATTTTGCAAAAACAGAATTACGGAAGAAAAAGACAAGAAAGGTTACAAATAATAGCCAGCTAGGCCCTGAAGATCGTGATTATGATCCCCCATCTAACGACCCTAGCCCAGAAAAGCTTGTTGAGGGAGATTATATTAGTACTAAAATACATGAGGCAATCGAAAAACTGCCTGAGCATTTTAGAGTAGTGACAGTTTTACGTGATATAGAAAAACTTCCTTATGAGGAAATAAGTAGTATAGTAGAAGTTCCATTAGGAACAGTGAAGTCTCGTATTAATAGAGCAAGGCTTCAACTGCAAAAAGATTTGAAAGATTTTATATAATAAAAGGAGATTAATTATAGATGAATCGATATGAGTTTGAAGATAAAATTTCTGATTATTTAGATAATCAGCTCAGCGTTTCCGAACGCAAAGCCTTTGAGGATTACTGTAATTCTAATAATGAAGCTAAGGAACTTGTTGAATCTATTCGTAAAACGCTTAGGCTTATAGAATCACCAGAACCCATCAAAGCTTCTAGTGATTTCTTACCAAGTCTTATTAGTCGAATAAATTCTGAAAAGAAAAATATTTCCAATCAATCAAAACAGAAAGAAAATAAATATCATTTCTTTGGACTTACCCCAGTCAATGCCACGCTAATGGCTGCGATGTTAGTATCCTTTATTTCTATTTCTGTTAATCTTATTCCTAGCGATAGTTCTAATTTCCAATCAGATATTGCATTAAATAAATCTATAGATGTTCCAACAAACAAACCATCAATCCCTGATGAAAATTTTGCATCAACCTTTTCTGACACATCGGACACTACTTCAACCCCAAAAAGAAAAATTAAATTAAATGATAAAATAAAATTTGTTAAAAACCCGCGCTAAACTGATTTTTTAATAATTTTATTATTCTCTCTGAATTTGATGTATTTGAGTCCAGAGATTTTTATCTTTGAACATGTCTTTTTACAAACAAATATCAGTTATTGCACTTTTCTTTACTATTCAAATATTATTTTTTATACCTAACTACAACAATCTTTTAATTATTACGCTAAAAGGTCTTGTTTCTGGGGGGTTAGTTGTTATTTTATTCTCTTATGGGTTTCCTGAGATATTAAAAAATTATACTAAAAGAAAAAATAATCTGACTGAAAAGAGAGATAATAAAGAAAATAATGATTATAGGATCATTGATAAAAAATATAAAACTTTATTGAGTCAAATTCAGGAAGGAATAATATCTACAAATAATAATTATATTACAGGTATATATATTTATGATCAATCCTCTGCGGAGTATACATTGAAGTCGTCTTCAGGGGATTGTTTTACAGACACTCTTAATGACCAAAATGCTTTATTATTAGATATCATTTCTAATGAGCAGTCTCAAACCTATAATAAAAAAGAAAATGATTATAGCGGCTGGGATGAATTAATTGATAAAACAAACTGGACAGGTAGCGAATCTTTAATGGGTTTTCCTATTAGATATCAAAATAATGCCATTGGAGCATTAGTAGTATACATTGAACATTTTTCAAACATGAACGCTCAGGACCAGTCAATTATTAATAGTCTTGTTAATATATTAAATCAAGGAATAGATGATATTGAAGAATCTGAAGTCGCAATACGAAGTCAGATAAATTCCAATAGAATTAGAGATTTATTTAAGGACTTTGACCCTGAAGCTGGTCTAGAAACTTTTCTTAAATCTATTAAAAATGTATGTAGGGCAATTTTTAAATACGATAAACTAACAATTTCTTTTGCTTCAGAGAAAATAGACCAATTAAAAGTAATGTTGATAGATGGATTTGATGAAGATATAGAGGTTGGAATTTCTTATGCTTCTAGAAATAGCATAATAGGCCTCTCTTTTATTGATAATAAAACTATCCACTATGCAGATTGGCGTAACGAATTTCCAGAGATGAATCGATTTGATGCAGATTCTAAAGATTTTATAGAATTTTCAACAATATTAAGTGCACCACTAAGAGAAGATGGAAGGTCTATTGGAAATATATCTTTTGAGCGTATGGGATCATACCCCTTTTCTGATCAAGAAATAGAAATGCTGAATATGCTTTCTGAAAATGTTAGCAAAATATTAGGCTGGATAGATATTCACCAAGAGCTTAATCGTTCAGCTTCTAGAGATGGGTTAACTGGACTGTTAAATCATAAAACCTTTTTAAGCAGATTTGAAAAAGAGATAACTCGTTCAAGTAGATTTGATCATCAGTTGGGCTTAATATTTTTTGATATTGATAAGTTTAAATTAGTCAATGATAACTACGGCCATCTCTATGGTGACTATGTTCTTGAAGAGGTAAGTAGAATTATTTCAAAAAATGTGAGGTCTATTGATATTGTTGGTAGATACGGAGGGGAGGAATTCTCAGTATTGCTAGTAAATACTGACATTAATTCTTGTATTCCTTTAGCAGAAAAAATAGTAAAAAAATTAGCGAAAAAAACATTCTTAAAAGATGGAATTGCTGTGAATTTAACAATTAGTGCAGGTATGGCAGGATTTCCTCTTCATTCTGATAATGTTGAAGCGCTAATTGCCAAAGCAGATAAAGCCATGTATCAAACTAAACAAATTGGTGGCAATGGAGTGACTATTGCTGAATAAAATTTCAAAATTAATAATACAAAAAAACACCATGTTTTTTATTCTAATTGTTTTTTTAACTGGATGTCAGTCAACAAAACCTGACATATCATTAGAAGAAAATCGAGAACCTGAACAAAATGAAGCAAACGAAAACCCAAACCCAGAAGCATTAAAATATTTTATGAATGGCCAAATGCTTATGAATCAAGGTGATTTCCCAATGGCAATTATTGAATTTCAAGAAGCATTGAATCTCGATCCAAATGTTGGGACAATTTATACATCTATCGCTGAATGCTATTGGAATATTGGTAAGCCAGAACTTTCAATGAAGAATTTAAGAATTGCGATAAGCAAAGACCCCAATGATGAAGAAGCGCTCAAGATGATTGCTGATCAGTTCATAGTTCAAAAACAATATAAAGATGCAATCGAACCGTTAAATCGTCTCAAAGAGATTAATCCAGAAGAAACGCGCTATATAATTGCCTTAGCAGAATTGAAAAAAGTTGATAGGGATTATTCTAGTGCAATGCATCTTTACCTTGAGGCGTATAAAATAGAGCCATCTCGACTTGAGCTTCTTGAATCTGCTGGAAGGTATGCTCTTCAGCTTACCAATAAAGATAGAGCGAGGTCAATCTTCAAAGATCTGTCAATTAAAGACTCTGAGCAATCAAAGTACCTAAATTTATACCTAGAGCTAGCCTTGCAAACGAAAAATTTTGATGAGGCCATTTCACATATTCAAGAATTAAATAAAAAATTTGGAAGCTCAAATGATCGTGAGGCAAAATTAGGGATACTATTTTATGAATCTGGAGAGCCAGAAAAAGGAATACAAATCCTTCAAGATTTGCTTGATAAATCAAAACTGCCTTCCCAATATGTTTTTTCATTATTTGAGATTTATTTTGATAATAATCAGAATATAAAAGCAGGAAATATTGGGGACAAGATGATTACAGATTTTCCTGAAGATTGGAGAGGCTATTATAGCAGGGCATTAGTCTACATGGATGAAGATAATTCTGATTCTGCTGTTGCTATTTTAGATCCTGTATCAAAAACATTTTCAAATATTTTTTCTATTCAATATATGCTAGGTCTAAACTATGTTAAGCTAAAAAAGAACGAAGAAGCTCTTGAGTTCTATAATAGTGCTCTCGCCATTCAGCCTCAATCATTAAGCGTATTGCATTCTTTAGCTATTTTGTATGATGAAATTGGAGAATGGGTTAAATCTGACAAAATTTATAGCCAACTTATTCAAGCAGATAGTTCTGATGCTCAGGCATTCAACAATTATGCCTATAGTCTGGTAGAGAGGAATGAAAAATTAAATAAAGCCTTAGTGTATGCAAAAAAAGCTCTCAAATTAGACCCAAATAATCCTTCCTATCTTGACACTATCGGTTGGGTATATTATAAATTAAACGATTTAAGAAAAGCTAAGAAATACATCGAGCAGTCCATCAGCATTCAAGGGGATAATGCAGTTGTACTGGAACATTTGGGCGATATATTAATGAGAACTAATGACTGGACTAATGCGTCAGTTTATTATAAAAAAGCATATGAGTATGATAGGGATAACCTTCGACTTAGAAAAAAGGCATATCCTGAATAGCAAATCCATACTCATGTTAACTCTTATTTTAATACATGGTTGTGCTTCCCTGTCAAATCAACCTATTGCGAATAAGGGAGATATGACGGTTTACCCAGATCTTAATCAAATGAAATATTGCAGGGGTAAAGGATATGTAGTCTCACAGGGCAATATGCGAGGAAGATTAAATTTTACATTTACCTCTTCTAAAGAATCTTCATACATTGAGTTTAGAGATTTAATTGGAAGAAAGACTCTTTTTTTAAATTTTTCAACAAATAAGGTTGAGGCTTGGGATATGCGTAATAATCGAAAATACGACCAAGAGTCTTTATTAATTATTTTCCCTTTTTTTGAAATAATTAATCCTAATGATTTAATAGCTTTTCTTTGGGGCAAGATTCCAGAAATCTTTTCAGACCCTGACAATATTGTTAACAAAAAACAAATGACTAATGGTGAAATACAGTTTAGCTCAGCTCAAACTGAAAATGGAATGCTGATTAATTCCGTATCATTCAAATTAATTGATGAAAATGAAACGATCAATCTTCGAGTTGAGAATAGAGAATTTGATTTACAGTATCCACACTTAATAAGAAAAATTCCCAAATCAGTTATGCCAATTAAGGAAAGTTTATGAAAATATCAGTCGTAATACCTGTTTATAATGAAAAAGACTCGATTAACCAATTGTATAACGAAATTGTAAGTAGCCTAAATAATAAAGATTATGAAATAATTTTTATTGATGATGGATCAACGGATGGTTCATCGGAAATAGTGCAAGAATTAATCCAAAATAATGAAAAAATAAATCTAATTCAATTTTATAGAAATTATGGAAAATCAGCTGCTCTATCTGAAGGATTTAAGCATTCTAATGGTGATTATGTTATAACAATGGATGCAGATTTACAAGACGATCCCACTGAAATTGATAATTTGATTATTAAACTAGAAGAAGGTTTTGACGTAGTCTCTGGTTGGAAGAAAAATCGCAAAGACCCGCTATCAAAACGATTACCTTCAAAGCTATTTAATTTTATTACACGGATTTTTACTAGTGTAAAGATTCATGACTTTAATTGTGGATTGAAGATTTATAAAAAATCAGTCATTAAAACTTTAGATATATATGGTGGTCGACATAGATACATACCCGCACTTGCTGGTCAAAAGAAATTTAAGGTTTCAGAGATTATTGTAAATCATAGACCTAGAATGCATGGAGTGACTAAGTATGGTGGCAGGCGATTCTTTCATGGATTTTTCGATCTTATTTCAGTTCTTTTCCTATCACGATATATTCAAAGCCCTCTCTATTTTTTTGGTCAGTTAGGACTTTTTGCTTTTCTTTTTGGATTTGGCATAGAGGGCTATGTTTTGTATCTAAAATATATGCTAGGGGAGCCATTTGCGCAGCACTTTGCACTGCTTATGTTAGGAGTATTGCTGATAGTAATAGGCATTCAATTTTTTTCAATCGGTCTTATTGGAGAAATGATTGCTAATTCAAATCAAGATAAAGAATCACGCATAAAAAATATATATAAGGTATAGTCAGAGCACGATGAAAATTGTTTTGATTGGCCCATTTCCACCTTATCGAGGTGGTATTTCAATGTTCAATCATTCATTGGCTAAAGAGCTTGAAAAAAATAATCAAGTTTACCGAATCTCATTTTCATTACAATACCCGCATCTTTTATTCCCAGGAAAATCACAGTTTTTTGATTTCAATGGTGATTCATCAAAAAAAATGATTAACTCTATAAGTCCATTTTCATGGGCATCTACGGCTAGCTATATAAATAGTATTAATCCAGATCTAGTCATCTTTCAATACTGGATGCCTTTTTTTGCACCAGCCTTTTCTTCTATCGCAAGGAAAATTAAAAAAACGATTGATGCTAAAATTGTTGTTAATTGCAATAATGTTATCCCACATGAATCGGGAAGGTTAGATAAATATCTTTCTTTACGATTTTTTAAGCATTGCGATTATTTTATAGTCATGGCTAACTCTGTTAAGAAAGAGTTATTAAATTTAATGCCTTCAGCAAACTTGATAGAATCTAAGCATCCTATTTATGATACTTTTGGCAACTCTATATCAAAAGAAGAAGCTCGAAAGAGCATTTTGATTAATGATCAAAGGATAATATTAAATTTTGGCTTGATTCGTGATTACAAGGGATTAGATATATTAATTAAAGCATCAAAATACTTAAAAGGTAAATTAGAAAATTTTAAAATAGTAGTTGTTGGGGAATGCTATAATGGACAAAGACAATACCTCGAACTTGCAAAAAAAATGGATGTTACCGATTGTATTGATTTTAAATTTGAATTTGTTTCCAATAAGGATGTTTCGAAATATTTTTGTGCTGCCGATGTAGTTGTTTTACCATATAGGTCATCAACCCAAAGCGGTATAATTCCCATCGCGTACCATTTTAACAAACCCGTTGTCACAACAAATGTCGGCGGCCTTGCTGAATGCGTTAAGCAAGCAAAAACAGGATTTGTATGTAATCCAGACCCTCAAGGAGTTTCTAAGGGTTTGCTTGATTTTTTTAACTCAAACGAAAACTTTTCAAAAAATGTTAGTGAATATAAAAAACAGTTTACCTGGGAAGCTTATGTCAATAATATTATTTCAGTAATCAAATGATTGAAAAGTCGGTAAATATTATCGTTTTAAACTGGAATCAAAAAAAACTTTCACTGGATTGCCTAAAATCGCTTGAGCGCGCAACTTATCATAATAAGCATATAGTTTTTGTTGATAATGGGTCTGAAGATGGATCCGCAAATGCTGTCCAAAACTATTACCCTAATGTAGAAATTATCAGATCTGAAAAAAATCTTGGCTATGCAAAGGGAAATAATTTTGGCTTTAGATCCATTAGTCAACAAGCGGACTATACAATCTTTTTAAACAATGATACTTTCGTTGAGCCTTCATTTATTGAACCCTTAATCAATCAACTAGAAAAGGAACCCAAGACTATCCAAGTCGTACCAAAAATTTATTATGCGGATAATAAAGATTCTATTTGGTATGCTGGGGGAAATGTCAATTTAGCTTTTGCTCAAATCAATCATCGTGGAATAAGATCAAAAGATCATGAAAAATATAACTCAATCAAGGAGGTTGGCTATGCAACAGGGTGTTGTTTTTGTATAAGGACATCTGATTTTGATTCTTTAGGTATGTTTGATGAAAATTTTCAAATGTATGGAGAGGATGTTGATCTATCACTTAAAGCTCGTAATGCTGGTGGAAGCATTACCTATGTACCAAAATCTCAAATCTGGCACCATGTTTCTTTTTCTATGGGTGGTAAATACTCATTATTAAAGTGGAAGAAAAAATATGTTAGTATCTATAAGTTGATATTAAAATACTCAAACCCGATTTCTTCCCCACTTGCCTTTATATTTTTTTTATTTAATGCAGTTTCAAGTTTTATCATGTTTAGCCTATTAAAAATATTTAGAATAAAATAATAAAAATATTAAAACTTATTCCTGGTTTAACATTTATTGCTGATTCAATAAATGCGCTAGTTATCATTATTAAATATTCAATTGGAATAAATGTTCAAATTGAAGAAGAGAGAGCTGATCCGGATGATCCAAAATGGGACAATAATCCATGGGCAAAGGTTTTTGAAAAGCGATGCGAATATGCTTTATCTCATTGCCATAGTAAGAGAGTTCTGGATCTTTGCTGTGGAACCGGCTGGACTGCGAACGAATTATCAAAAGTTGCAGTGTCAGTTAAAGCTGTAGACTATTCTAAGGATTCAATTGATAATGCCCGAACTAGATTCCCAAAAGGAAACCTGCTTTTTGAGGAAATGAATGCGTTGTCACTTACATACACAGATGAATCTTTTGATACAGTTATCAGCATGGAAGCGATTGAACATTTCAGTAAGTCGGATGGAGAAATATTTATAAATGAGGTTCATAGAGTTCTGAAAAAAGGAGGTACATTTGTTGGTAGTACACCTCAGGTTGAAACTAAAAATCCTTTAAAAATTATGGCAATGAAGAAAATAGACCCATTTCATTTGCATCTTTATTCTAGCGATATGCTTAAATCTTTGCTTTCCAAATATTTTAATAATGTCATTGTTGAAAGCCAACCAGAAGAATGGATGTTGTTTAAATGCAGCAAATAAGTAAGTCGTCAGTAAAAAACTATATTCTTTCTTTGAAAAACCCAGAAGAAGAAGGATTCATATTACAGAAAAAATATAATCAAAACACCATTATGAGCTCAGCATTTTCCATACTAACTCTAGAGCTAGTAGATTGTTTAAATAATCTTGATATTAAAGCTGAAGCATCCCATATATCTTCTTACCAAGATAGATCAAGCGGCCTAATAATTGATCCCAAATTAAACTTTGATAATTCAAACCTTGAAGACTTAGAAAAAAACTATATTCATTACCAAACTACTGCATTTTCGCTCTCAGCTCTGGATGCATTGGGATTTTCTCCAAGCAATAAACTTGTTTTTTTAGATGCATTTCGAGGAAAAGAAAAAATAAAAGAATTTTTTGAAAAGATTGACTGGAGTAATCCTTGGCATGAAAGCAATAAGATAATGTTCCTGCTGCAGTTTTTTTCATATGAATATCTTAGAATGGATAATAAGCAATCACTTAACTATATTCATGTTATTTTAGATCAGCTTGACCATTTACAAGATTCTGAAACAGGATTATGGGGCACACAATTCAAGGCTAGCTCATTTATAGCAATGGCAGCGGCCTATCACTTTCTTATTTATTATAAATATTTTGATAGACCTATAAATTTTTCCGAACGAATAGCTACGTCAGTTTTTCGATTACAAATGAAAGATGGACTGTATCACCCATTTGGCGGCGGCGGTGCCTGTGAAGATTTGGATGCGATTGACGTACTTTCAAAAGTAGTAAAAAATACAGATAGTAATTATGATAAATCTTTAGAGAGCTCTTATAATGCCCTACTAAAAAATTATAATAGAGATGGAGGATTTTGCTGGGCAAAAAGGCCAAGCTTTCCAATTTTATTTGGCTTGAAATATCTTAATCCATCATCGGAATTATTCAATTATGAAATGTTTAAATGGGTGTTAAAAAATAATGTAGTTGGAACCTTTTTTCCATTTGTTCGAGAAGCTAAGACCTATAGATATAGCAATTGGAGTGAGATGAAATTTAATATACAATACAGTGATTCATGGTCAACCTGGTTTAGGTTATTATCAATAGCAGCAATAGAAAAAGTAATTCCTCAATATAAAAAACATGATATTGATTTCAAATTTAGGCCAATTCCTTCAATAGGATGGTTGCAAAATGATTAACCCTGAACCATTAATTTCTGTTATAATGGGTGTAAATAGAGATGAAGGAAACTTACACAAATCAATAAATAGTATCTTAAATCAAACCTATACAAATTTAGAGTTCATTATTATGAACGATGGAAATTCAGATGAGGTAAGTCAAATAGTAAATCAAATAAATGACAACAGGATTATTCTAGTAGCTAAAGAAGAGATTGGATTAACAGCATGTTTAAATGCTGGTATTGATAAATCAAAGGGCGATTATATCGCAAGGCAAGATGCGGGGGATTTTTCAAAACAGGACCGTTTTTTTGAACAGATTAAGTTTTTACAAAATAATCCCAGTATCTCTCTATGCGGAACTTGGGTGAATGAATATTCAAATAGTGGTACCGATCTAGGCCTAACAATGTTTCCACTAGCAGATCAAGAAATTAAAAAAGATATTCTTTTTCAAAATACATTTTGTCATGGGTCAATCATAATTGAAAAAAAGGTACTAACTATTCTTAAAGGCTATAGAAATGAATTTATTCGATCTCAAGATTATGATTTATGGCTTAGAGTTATTGAAAGTCATAATGTCGCAAATATCAATAAAGTTTTGTACTCAAGAATAGTTTCTCGTGATAGTATTAGCTTCTTGAATAAGAAAAGTCAGAATGAATATGCTAGAATTGCAAGATTATGCTATGATGCTCGGCAGTTAAATAATGAAGAACCGCTTCATCTGATAAATAATATCAAAAAAGATAGTTTCAAGATTTCTTCATCAAGAAAACTTAAGAGTATTTATAATTTTTATTGCGGGAGGCGCTTGTATACCAATCAAAAGATGAAGCAATCAAGAATATATTTTTTACACGCTCTCATTAGCCATCCTTTTGCTGTAAAAAATATTATTTATATCATACTAACATGTTTACCTAATTCGTTTCGATTGGTATTGGATAGGGTATGGCTAAGAAGCAAAAAAAAACATAAACTAAAGATTGATTAGAGTATGCCAAAATCTACACTGATCATTCCAACGTTTAATCGCCAAGAAATAACCCTTGAAACTTTAGGCTATTTAAATAATCAGACAGTGCAAGACTTTGAAGTTATTGTTGTCGATCAGACAAAATCAAATTTTACAGATTTAGATAATTATAGTTTTGAAAATGAAATTACTAATTATAAATATATTAATATAAATAAAATTGGTTTGCCTAATGCAAGAAATGTAGGGGCAGACCATGCAACCTCTGAAATATTAATTTATATTGATGATGATTGCATACCTGATAATAAGTTAATTGAATCATATTTAAATATTTTCAACGAACAAGAGTCAAAGATTTGGTGCATAGGTGGACGCGTTATAGAAAAGGGTAGCAATATTTTTAAGCAAAGCAATAAAATTATTGGTGGATGGATAACTTGGTATGGAAAAACTTTGAAGAATTTTGACTCTAATAAAGGTGGAATATGCCAGTGGGCTCCTGGAGGAAACTTTGCTATTAAAACAGAAAAGTTTAAAGAAGTGGGTGGATTTGATGAAAATTATTTGGGAAATGCCATACTAGAAGATGGAGATTTTGGATTTAAGATTATGAGCCATGGTGGTTCTGTTTTTTATTCCCCTAAACCGATTATGGAACATTTGCGAGCTCCAGCAGGAGGAACACGAAAAGAGTCGGCCTCGAAAGGGATGTTTTATAGAGCACACAATACAGTTTATTTTCTACGTAAACATAAAATGCGATTAAGAATCTTTCCTGCTCTATGGTATTTACTAGCAGTAGCCATTAAGGATTTGATTCAAGGTAAGCATGGCATTATTGCAATTTTCTGGACAAAGATAGGGTTTATTAAAGGGTTATTCACTAAAACAAAATGAATACAGCTCAAAAAATAGCAAAAGAATCAATTATTTCATTCTCAGGAATATTCTATGGAAGTATTAATCGTTATTTATATTCTGCTTTATTGGCTCGATGGGTTGGTCCTGAGTATTTAGGAATTTATTCAATGGCCAATGCGATAATGCTAATTAGTGAAGTTTTGTCAAAGATGGGTATGGAGACTGGTGTTATGCGGTTTGTTAGTCGTCTTGATCCTGAGAAAGATAATGATAAGATTTCAGAAATTATCGCCTCAGCTATCAAGATGTGCGCCCTTTTCTCTTTATTTTTCATGATAATGTTGATTTCCTGTTCTTCTTATATAGTTTCCAATATTCTTTCTGAGCAGTCCTTAATGGTAAGCGTTCTTATCGTATTTGCAATTTCTATACCATTCAATGCTTCTACGCTAGTTGCAGCCGCAGCGACTCAAGGCTATAAAAAACTGAAGTATAAGTCTATTGTCACTCAATTTATCAATCCAACTATCCTATTAGTTTCAATGATAATTTGTTATTGGCTTTTCTCTGCGGAATCTGCTCTGATGTTTCCAATGTTAATAACCGGAATTATTGGATGTATTGCAATGTTTCAGCCGCTCAAATATCTATCGGGTATTAGACGACAACAAATTATCAAAACTAAATTTAATTATGATCTTTTAAAGTTTTCATATCCATTTATGTTTGTAATTATTCTACAAACATTTATGCATTGGATGGATATACTAATGTTGGGATATTTTACCAATGCGAGCACTGTTGGATTGTATCATCCAGCTGCAAGGACAGCTGGTCTATTGCAAGCCTTATTAATGTCATTTATAAGCATTTATGCACCAATGATTTCACAGTTTCATAGTGAAAAAAATATTCTAAAAATGAATCAGACTTATAAGATGGTTAGTAGATGGTTACTGGTATTTTCAATTCCTATTTCAATTATGTTCATACTTTTCCCTGAAAACATTTTGTCTCTTTTTGGAAAAGAGTATATTTCTAGTTCAAATGTTTTGATTATCCTTACAATAGCAACATTGCTTCAGGCTATATTTGGTGCAGCCTCCCCAACGCTTGGAATGTCAGGTTTTACACGGCTTATTCTTATTAATACTTGTATAGCATTTATTTTAAATCTTGGCTTAAACTATACTTTAATTCCACTGTACGGTATTAATGGAGCTGCTTATGCCACATTGATAACGTTAACAATAATTGGATGCATTCGAGTTGCTCAAGTTCGTATTTTTCTTAAAATGAATCTTTTTTCCTTTAAAATGCTTAAGCCTCTTACTGCTGGAGCAGTTACTTATTTTATTACAACCAACTTGAAACCCATTTTAGAGAATTATAATTTTGTTGTTGAACTCCTCATTGCCGTGCCCTGCTCTTTATTGATTTATGGTTTATTGATTTGGCTCATGAGGCTTGATGAGGAAGATAAAAGTTTTATTAGTAGTTTTGGAATTATTAAAGACGGATTAAAAAGAAACAAATGACTTTTAATTGGAAAAATATATTCTTTTTATCATCAACCGGGTTTTTGATTCTTGTAATTTTCTTATTTGAACCAATTATTTTTGGTGGAAAGATATTTGGCTCACCTGATAGTCTTAGTCCTAGATCTATTGCGATAGCACTTAATGATGCTTCTAAGGAACTAGGTCAATATCCACAATGGCAACCATGGGTATTTAGTGGTATGCCTACCGCTGAGGCATTTTCATATTTGTCTAAACTCTATTTCCCCGAATATATTTTCAAATTATTTTCCTTTTCAGGCGCCATTATTCAACTTCTTCATCTAGTTTTTGCTGGATTAGGTTGTATGTTTTTATTGAAGCAATTTCGATGTTCAAGTGTTGCTTCATTTATGGGTTCTGTCGCATTTATGATTACACCATACATGATTACAATGATTGTTTATGGACATGGAAGCCAGTTAATGACAGCGGCATATATCCCATGGGCGGTTTGGCTTTCTGTGAGATTATGGGTATCGCCAAGCCTGATCAATAGCGGTTTTCTTGCGCTGGTATTAGGTTTTCAACTTCAACGCGCACATGCTCAAGTCGCATACTATACTTGGCTCTTGATTGGATTTTATTTTTTGATCATGCTCATTGATCAAATGAAAAAGGAAAAAGATAGTAAGCTTATTATTAGAAAATTATCCTTTATTTTGCTTGCATGCCTTTTGGGAATTGGTATTGCATCATTGATTTATCTTCCCGCGATAGAATATGCTCCTTTTTCTGTGAGAGGTGGTTCTTCTACAGGTGGATCTGATTATAACTATGCAACCGGCTGGTCATTCCATCCAGTGGAAATGTTAACATTTCTTATTCCTTCAGCATTTGGCTTTGGGGGTCAGGCTTATTGGGGTTATATGCCTTTTACGGATTACCCGAATTATATGGGGGTTATAATTTTTTCTTTAGCCTTAATTGGAATAGTCTATAAAAAAGGCGTTGTTAAATGGTATTTATTATCAGCTACCTTGATAGCATTGCTTATTTCTTTTGGAAGACATTTTAGTCCTATTTATGATCTATTTTTTAATTTCTTCCCTTATTTCAATAAATTTAGAGTTCCGCATATGATTCTAATACTAGTTCAGTTCAATATTGCAATATTAGCAGCATTTGGTCTTGATAAAATTATTGAACTAAAGAAAGGTTCTATGCCAAAATGGTTCTACCCTAGCATTGCTCCATTTGGTTTAATTTTCTTGATAATGATTTTCGCTTCATCAAGCCTTGAAGGGCTGGTTAAGGGTTATTTTTCTATGCCTTCAGTTCGTGACCCATCTCAGATTCAAATGATCAATGCCTTACGTTGGGATTTATGGCTGTCAGATGCTTGGCTAATGTTATTTTTCATGGGTTCATTTTTTACACTTATTTGGGCTTGGTGTAATAGCAAAATTGCAAAAAATACTTTTACTATAATCATTATTATTCTAGCCATGCTAGACGTTATTATTGTGAATCAGAAAATAATTAAGCCTGATAGAATGAGTGGAAGAGGGTCGCAATTAATATCAAAGAGATTTGTTAAGGAATACTATCGCTCAGATGAAATTGTAAATTATCTTTCTCAGGATAAGGATAAGTTTAGGATTTACCCTACTGGTCAACTTTTTGGAGATTCACGTTTTGCTGCATTTGGCTTAGAGTCTATTGGAGGCTATCATCCTGCTAAGCTTAAAGTATACAATGATTTTTTACAAAACACACAAAATGCCGGAGTTTTTCCTGTATTAAGAATGCTCAACGCTAAGTATTTAATTATCCCTGACGCTCAGCAAATCGGACATCCGAAATTAACATTAGCAAAAAGAGGATCTCTACGTTTGCCTAGGGGCGAATTGCCAACTGCTATTTATGAATTAAATGATTTTTTACCGCGAGCATGGTTTGTTAATAGCATCGAAAAGGTTAATCAGTCTGATATTTGGCAAAGAATAACTGACCCAACATTCAATCCAAAAGAAAAAGCGTATACTTTTGAATCAGTTGATGTTTCGATAAGTGAAATTGGAACAATTAAATCAATTGAACAGTCCATTCACCAAACAACGATTAAGACGGAATCCAGTGAAGCTCAATTTTTAGTATTGAGTGAGATCTTTTATCCGATAAGATGGAAGGCATTTATTGATAATGAACCCATCAAAATATTTCAAGTCAACGGATTGATTCGAGGAGTGCTCGTACCAAAAGGTAGTCAAACAATTCACTTTATTTATGATAAATCATCTTTCAAGCTCGGGTTCGGAATTTCCATATTTAGTTTATTTTTATCCTTAGGCTTAATTGGCTTTGGCTATTATCGGCAAAGAATAAAATGATAAGCTATACTGCTGGTACAAGAATTAAGATTGGACTGCTTTTTTTTGGCTTAACATTAGTAGCGGCAACAATTTTCTATTCAAATTCAATTGTTGGTGAATTAAGAAATGATAATAGACAAATAGTTACTGTCTATTCTCAGATTATTGCCAAAACAATCAATGAGGAAACAGATGCTAATTTGGGGTTTGTTTTTGATGAAATAATTAAAAAAGTGCAATTTCCAATTATTTATACCGATGCATCAAATAATCCATTGTATTACAGGAATTTAGATGAAGGTTTAGATAAACAAGTATTACTAGAGTTTGTTACATCAATGGATAAGGACAATGATGCAATACCAATTAAGTATAATGATCCTCAATCAAGCCAATCAACTATTTTGGGATATTTGCATTATGGAGATTCATTCCTCATCCAAAAATTACAATGGCTACCCTATTTAGAAATTCTTATGGTGTCTATTTTTATTCTGATTGGATTTCTGGGATTTAATTCAATTCGAGAAAATGAAAAGCGTCAAATATGGGTAGGAATGGCTAGAGAAACGGCTCATCAGCTGAGTACGCCTATTTCAGCTTTGATTGGATGGATTGAAAGAATTAAATCTCATCCTGATGAAACAATAAAAACAGCTGAGGAGATGAAATCAGATATGGTTAGGCTTGAGCAAATAGCAGAACGCTTTAGCCAAATGGGCACCGAATCTCCGCTGAAAAAAATATCAATGACTGATTTAATTGATCACCAAACACAATATTTAAGAAAAAGAATACCTTCGCTAGGAAAAGATACAGAATTAAACGTTTCAACAGGCGATGAAATCTTTATCATGGGTAATAAAATTTTACTTGGATGGGCTATCGAAAATTTAATTCGGAATGGTATTGATTCAATTAAATCTTCAAAGGGCAAGGTGGCTATTACTGTAAAAAAAGAAGGCAATTATGCTTGTATTGACATCACTGACAATGGAGCAGGTATTAATAGGAAAGACTGGAATAATATTTTTAGTCCTGGATATAGCTCCAAAAAAAGAGGGTGGGGCTTAGGATTATCTTTAGTGAAAAGGATAATTAATGAAATTCATGGAGGGAAAATTATGGTAATTTCAAGTACCGTTGGAGAGGGTACAACGTTTCAAATAAAATTAGAATGTCAAAGATAGTATATTTTTTTCTTGGATTTATGGCTAATTTTTAGTGAGAAATTGGAGTTATAATTGAAATTATTTTTATTTATTCAATCCGCTCAAGGGGCAGGATTTATGGCTTATTTTCCTTTTATACTGATCTTGGCGATTATGTATTTTTTGATGATACGCCCTCAAGCAAAACGTCAAAAAGAAAAACAAGAAATGATCCAAGCAATAAGGAAGGGCGATAAAATTGTTACGATTGGAGGCATTCATGGTACGGTAGCTGGGTTTAAAGGTAAAGATGGAAAAGCTATCTTACTTCAAGTAGATTCAAATACTAAAATAACAATAAATCGCGCATCGATTTCTAGCCTTGCCAATAAAGATGATGCAAGTCAGAATGAGATAATTGAGGAAAATTCATAATGTCCCTTAGAGTCGTTGAACACTATGGAAACCCCATTCTAAGAAAAAAATGTGAACCCATTAATAATTTTGATGATTTAGATATACTTATTGATGATATGTTTGACACGATGTATGAAGAGAACGGTATTGGATTGGCAGCAAATCAAATAGGTGTAGATCTGCAATTATTTATTGTAGATATTTCTGATCTTGATGAAGAGGGTGAATCCATTCATGTATTTACCAATGCTGAAATTATAAATTCGGAAGGCGATTCATGGTTAAATGAAGGTTGCTTATCTGTTCCAGGTGTTCGTTTGGATGTAAAAAGACCGAGCGTAATTACTTTGAAATACCAAGATAGAAACGGAGATGCTTTTACAAAAAACTTTGATGGACTTTTAGCACGCGTAATACAGCATGAAGTAGACCATCTTAATGGAAATCTTATTATAGATCACGTATCAAAAACTGAAAAAATTGGCATAGGCCAAGACTTAAAACTGATCAAAGAAAATTCATTAAGAAGAATGGAATCCAGAAAGACTTCCGCTTTATAGTTTTTTTGATATAACATTTCCTATTGGTAGGTAGAAGATGAAGATTATTTTTATGGGCAACCCCAGCTTTGCCTGTCCATCACTTAGAGTCATTTCTAAATCAAGCCATGATTTAGTCGGCGTTATAAGCAATCCTCCAAAAAGAATGAAAAGATCGATGGCTCTTCATTACACACCATTGGGCAAACTTGCAAATGATCTCAATCAAAATTTATTTACAATAGAAAATCTTTATGACCCCAGCCTAGAATCTTGGATAAAAAAATTAAAACCAGATCTTATTGTCGTTGTTGCTTTTAAGTTTTTACCGAATTCTATTATTGAAATTCCAAAAATGGGAGCAATCAACCTACATGCATCATTACTGCCAAAATACAGAGGCGCAGCTCCAATTCAACACGCACTCATAAACAATGACAAAGAGACAGGAAATACAACTTTCTTTATTCAATCAAAAATTGATACGGGAAACATTATTTTGCAGGAGAAAGTTAAAATTGATGTTGATGATAATTTTGAAAGTCTTTCAGAAAAAATGTCTTTAAGTGGCGCGGATTTATTACTTAAATCTTTAGATAAAGTTAATAGCCCTAACTTTATTTCTTTGAAGCAGGATAGCCAAAAGGCAACATTTGCTCCTAAAATTGATAAAACTATGTGTAGGATTAACTGGAATGAATCTGCACAAATGATTCATTCAAAAGTAAAAGCACTATCCCCTTCACCTGGGGCATTCACAATTTATAATAACAAAAGGTTGAAAATATTTGATACTAAAATAGTGACCGATTCATCAATAAATATTCCAGGGTCTATAAATCATATTAATAATCGAATATTAATATCATGCTCTGACTATAATTTAGAGTTGAAAAATATTCAATATGAGGGAAAGAAAAGAATGCCAGCAATTGATTGGGTTAGAGGAGTAAAAATTAGTACTGGGATTAAATTTGACTAAAGAAAATAGCTCAAGACTCCATGCATTTAATATTATTTATGAATTTCATTCTTCAAGCCATCAACTGAAATCAATTAGACGTAAATATTTTAAACTAAATAAAACTTCTATTAATGAGCGTAACCGATCAATGGTATTAACTAATGAGGTGGTGCGATGGCAGAGAAGACTGGATTCATGGATTTCATTATCCCTAGATAAGCCAATTAAAAAATTACACCCTAAACTTTTATGTATTCTACGTCTGGGTTATTATGAGTATGTAATGGATGATTCTGTGCCGCCTCATGCAGCTGTAGACTCATGGGTAGAGCTATCAAAAAAGGTTGTAAATAGAAAACTTTCTGGATTAATCAATGCAGTGCTTAGAAAGGCAAGTAATATTGATAAACAAACCCCTATTAAGGATCAGAATATTGCTTCTTGGAGCTCATTTCCAGATTGGATGACAAGCAATTGGATTGATCGCTTTGGAGAAGCAAAAACGAAAGAATTATTTAGCTACTTTAATAATAACCATGAGACAGATATAAGATTGAATATTCCAATTGATGAAATAAAGCAGAAACTTGCAAGTGAAGATATTAAATGGTCTTTCAGTCCAAATTCAAAAAATTTTATAAGAATTAAATCAGGACTTAGAAAGATATTATCAGATGAAATTCATTTTAAAGGGAAAGTATTTGTTCAAGATAGGGCAGCTGGTGCCGTTGTAGAGATCTTAAATCCGCAGCCCGGCGAAACAGTTCTTGATGTGTGCGCAGCGCCTGGTACAAAATCAATCTATATTTTTCATAAAATGAACCAATCTGGTAATTTGTATTCTTC
>CAYLUE010000007.1:0-22082 GCA_964386795.1 uncultured bacterium | reverse complement strand
TTCAAATTTTAAACTAGAATCAATAGATAGCTTAGTTCCTAAAGAATGGGTAAATAAAAAAAATTGTCTTGAAACCTTTCCGCCGCGCGATAAGGTCGATGGAATGTTTGCAGTAAAAATGAAAAAATGTTAAACAAAATAATTAATTATACGATATCACTGATAATTTCATCATTGATTATATTTATAATTTTTGATTGGTTAATTATGCCATTTTATATTCGAAAAGGTACCAGCGTGATTGTTATGAATTTACAAGGAAAGAACATTGATCGTGCATTGAAAGAGCTGAGGTCAGAAGGGTTTAAAGGTGAGGTATTTGACACTTTATATACTTCAAAAGTAGACCCTGAAACTGTAATTGATCAATACCCATTAGCAGGTAGTAGAGTAAAAAGAGGAAGAACGATTAGATTAAAAATATCCAGACAGGAAAAAATGATTAACGTACCCAATCTCGTAGGACAATCAAGAAGAAGCGCTGAAATCTCTCTACAGCAACTAGGATTGAATATAGATACTATATATACAGAATATAACCCTGACTACCAAAAAGGTACGGTGGCTTGGCAATTTCCAAAACTTGGAGATCAAATAAAAAAAGGATATGGGCTACAATTAACCGTCAGCATGGGCTTACCACCAGATTTTTTTCAAGTTCCGCAACTATTTGGACTCAGCTTAAATAAAGCAAAAGAACAATTGATAAAATCCAAATTCCAGCTTGGTAAGGTATCATATCAACAAAATGAAGATTTAGTTCCCTATACAGTATTGGATCAATCAATAATCCCTGGGACAGTCCTTGATGAACCAGCAAAAATAGATTTAGTTGTTAGTATTCTTGATTTACAGGATATTTTTGATAAACTTCAAAACGAAAAATGATTTCAATTCATGAATATTATCGCAAAGCTACGCATCTTTTTAGTTTAATTATTCCTATCATATATTGGTATTTTATTCCAAATCAAACCCATGCCATCTTATTGGTATTATTTTTTACTGCCCTTTTTATTTTTTTTGACACATTTAGAAAAAGATCTATTTTAATCAAAAAATTATTTAAAGTCTTTTTTGATAAAATGTTAAGACGTCATGAATTAAAAGGAAAATATACAGGTGCAACATGGGTAATGATTGCTGCATCAATTACTATTATTATTTTTTCAAAAAATATTGCTATTCTATCTTTGATTTTCCTTAGCATCGGTGACACTTTTGCGGGATTAATTGGAAGAGAATATGGAAAGATTAAAATGGGTAACAAAACCTTTGAAGGGTTTATTGCAGGACTAATTCCATGCCTAGCTATTGCCTATGCTTACAGCCCATTACCATTTCATGTTTCAGGAATTGGCGCTATTACTGCAATGCTCCTTGAAACACTACCATTGCCACTTGATGATAATTTTAGAATTCCAATAGGATCAGCTTTAATCATGACAATTTTATTGGCTTCATCCTAATGTCATTTTTATTTCCATCTGTATTATGGGGCTTATTAGCATCATTTATACCTTTGATAATCCATTTAGTTAGTCAACGAGCAGTTACGACAATTGATTTTCCTTCGATTCAGAATATTACGGCCCTTGAAAGTGAGTCTATTAAAAAGTTACGAATTATCAAGTGGTTATTAATCCTACTTCGCGCATTGATCATTATTTGCTTGGTATTAATGTGCTCTGGACCAATTATGTTAAATAATTCAATATGGATTTCTAGCGCAAAAGAATCTGTTGCGGTAATTATTATTGATAATTCTGCAAGCTTAGGCGTAAATAAAAATGGAAAATCTTTTTTTGAAAAAAATATATCAACTTTACCAGATATTGTTTCAGGGTTTGAAAGTGTAACAAATTTACAGGTTTACCAGACCAATCCACCCAAAATTATTTTCAATGATTACGTGGAACAAGGAATGGGGGTTGATCTAGAAAGCTGGAAAATAAATCAATCAATGGGAAATGATAATATCTGGTCTTTTGTTGATTCAGTATTGCAGAATATTGATACTCAATTGCCAAATAAAGAGTGTTATATTCTCAGCGATATTCCAGTAAACCCACCTTCCAGTTTTTCTAATAATTACAAAGAATGGCAATTTTATTTTTTTGAAAATCAAAAGTCATTTGATAATATTTCTATAAAAGAAATTTCATCTGTCAATCAAATAAAAATACCTAATCATTTATTAAGCCTTAATTCAAAAATTGAAAATACTGGTAATGTTGAAAAACGTAATGTCCCAATTGAGCTATATTTAAATAATGATCGAATTGGGCAAATTATCTCCCATTTTAAACCAGCTCGCATCAAGGACTTTCTATTTCAAGCATACCCTGGAAAAAGTGGCGTAATTAAAGGAAGAATTGAGATAGGCAAAGATGACTTTGCTTACGATAATATTAAAACTTTTGAGCTAAGTATTCCAGAGCAAATATCCTGTAAAATAATCACCCCAAATATAAATAATTCATTCCTAATTAAGTCTGCACTTGAATCGATTAGAGGTGAAACTAGTTTTATAGATATTGATTTAAAAGAAATGCCTACAATTGATATGTTATACTTAGATCAAACAGATATACTTATATTGCTTGACCCAAGCTTCTTATCTCTAAAAGCAATCCAATCTTTAAAAGAATTTCTTCAAAAGGACGGAACGATAATTTGGTTTAGCGGAAGTAATTACAGCTCATTAGAAGAAATAGCAATTTCTAATTTAAATTTACCTATTTTTCAAGAAATGATAAATATTGATGGTGAATCATTTTTTTCAGTTGAGATAATTGATAGAGAGAATCCTATATTTGAAAAACTTAATTTGCGCAATCCTAATTTATCTCTCCCAAAAGTGTTTAAATACAATCAGGTGAAGATTAATAATCTTCAAAAATCAATTCTATCATTAAATAACAATGATCCATTTCTGTTGGAAATTCAATCTAATAATGGCCAAATATTATTTCTATCATCCCCTTTAGATTTAAATTGGAATAATTTTGGACTAAAAGGATTATTAATTCCTCTAATTCATCGAGCATTGATTTTAAGTGCTACGGATGAGTTTAACACAACACCAGTTATTATTGATGAAATAAAGTTTGTAAAAGTTCCAGGTGAATTAATAAATAAAAAATGGAAATTAATCACTCCAGGTCAGAATGAAATCATGATTATTCCAGATTATAAGAATGAGCGATTAGAGATAAAAAATACAAGTGAACTAGGTTCTTACAATCTTTATGTTGATAATAAATTTTATACAGCCTTCTCAACCAGTTTATCTGAATTCGAATACCCAAATATCAGAGCAGATCTCAATGAAGTTATAATGCAATTTAATTCTAATAACGCAATGATTCTAAGTGATGAAAATAATATTATTGAATCGATAAAATCTCAGCGCCATGGCACTTCGCTATGGAAATTCTTTTTGTTGATAGCTATCATCTTATTTTTAACTGAATCATATATAAGTCGTCCAGTTCGAGAACAAAGTAAGCATTGATTGAAAAAAACAACCTAAAGACATATAATGAAAATGCATTTCTTATTGGGGCTGTGCATAGCAATCTTAGTTCATCTAAAGTAAATGAACATTTAAAAGAATTGGAGCTTTTAGCTCAAACAGCTGGGGCCAATGTCTTGCACTATTTTGTACAAAAATTAAGCAAAATAAATCCATCATATTTTATTGGTCCTGGAAAAGCTAAACAGATAATTGAGCAAGCTAAAAGCTTGAATGTCTCATTGATTATTTTTGATGATGAGCTGAGCCCAGCCCAGATAAAAAATTTTTCTAATTTAAGTGAAGAGGTTAAGGTTATAGATAGAAGTTCGTTGATATTAGAAATATTTTCTCAGCATGCTAAAACTAAAGAAGCAAAAACTCAGGTTGAACTAGCGCAGCTTGAGTATTTGCTACCAAGACTAACGCGAGCATGGACACATCTTGAGAGACAGATGGGAGGTATTGGAACTAGAGCAGGCGCAGGTGAAACACAAATTGAGGTAGATAGACGGCTCGTTAGAACAAGAATATCTAGCTTAAAAAAAGAATTAATTAAAATAGATCAAGAAAGAGAAACCCAAAGGAAAAAGAGAAAAAATAAATATAAAGTTGCTTTGGCAGGGTATACAAATGCAGGCAAATCTACATTAATGAAATCTCTTTCAGGGTCAAAGGTTCATATTCAAGATCAGCTTTTTGCAACCTTAGATACGACAATTCGCTCTGTATCTTTAGATAAAATACATAAAATATTACTTAGCGATACGGTTGGTTTTATACGAAAGCTACCACACCATTTAGTAGCTAGCTTTAGAAGCACCCTGAAAGAAGTTGTCGAATCTAACCTCATATTGATAGTATTAGATGCATCTAGTGATTATATCTTAGATCATTACAAAACTATAGTTGAGGTATTAAAGGATATAGGAGCAAACAAAGAAACAATTATTGTGCTTAACAAAATTGATAAAATAACATCAAAACATAAATTTTCTTTTTTAAAGAATACTTTTCCAGATGGTATTTTTATTTCTGCTTTAGATCAACTCAGGATAGAATCATTAATAAATTCTATTATTGATAAAATGGATAAAGATTATAGGACTATTGAAATAAAGTTGCCATATGAAAAGCCTAAGGAGATAGCATTCTCACAGCAAGGAGTAGATATTATTAAAAGAGATTATAATAATGATTATGTTTATTTGAAGATAAGAGGACCCGCTGAGCGAATAGATCAAATTCAACTTATGTTGAATAAATAAAAAAACCCCGAAAGATTCGGGGTTTTTTTCTTGCTACAGAATCGATTTCAAGGATCCGTATAAACACGGTAGAGCTCTCTGGCACTAGCAAACTTCCTTCATCCCAAATGGGAAAGGCCTGTTTTTTAGATTCAGAAGTTTGACTCTAGGATAAAAATTGAAGATCCTGAAATTCAAAGACTATAGCAATATTTTTAAATAACTAATAAAGTTTAAGTTTATATAAAATCAATTCAAAATAAATTGATTTAGAAATTTTTTAATTCACCTTCCGAAGATGCAACCGCAACCGCAACGCTTGCATCGCCAGTTACATTCGTTACAGTCCTTAGCATATCTAGTATTCTATCAACACCTAAAATTAGAGCTATTCCAGCGCTCGGAACGGAAATAGCTTCTAGGATAATTACTAACATAATCACGCCTGCCCCTGGTACAGCTGCGGTTCCAATTGATGCTAACACCGCTGTTAGAACTATCGTTAATTGTGCCCCAAGAGTTAAGTCCATCCCTAGAGTTTGGGCTATAAAAACCGCCGCAACTGCTTGATATAGAGCTGTGCCATCCATATTGATTGTAGCACCAAGAGGCAATACAAATGAGGAGACTTCTTCAGAGACACCGAGCTCCTCTTCACATCTTTCCATTGTTACTGGTAGAGTAGCACCGCTTGAGCTAGTGGAAAATGCCAAAACTTGCGCTGGGGCTAAACCTTTATAGAATTTTTTTAAGCTCATTTTTGAAAACATTTTTAATACTATTGTGTAGGTTATTAATGTTTGAAAGGTTAATCCAATAATTACAGCTAACATATAAAAACCCAGCGCGCCTAGTAGCTCTAATACATTATTTATATTATTTCCTGCAATCGAAGTTATTGTATCTGCGATTAGGGCAAAAACCCCATAAGGCGCCATCAGCATAATATTATCTACCAGTTTTATAACAAGCTCATTTATACCTTCAAAAAAATCAAGGACAGGTTTGGCTTTTTGTTTACTTATTTGAATGAGTGCTATTCCAATGATAATTGCAACGAAAACTACTTGGAGCATGTTGCGATTATTTGATGCAGAATTGAAAAAATTACTAGGAACCATATCGACAATTGGTTGTAATGTGCTTCTTTCTTTTACTCCTTCAGCAGCTTCAACTCTTCCAGATACCGATGATTGATATGTTTCTTGAAGCTTTGCCTTCATTTCATCAGGAACAGTGGCCCCGGGTTGTAAAATATTTACAGAAAACAAACCAATAGTAACGGCTATAGCAGTGGTAGCTATATAAATGGAAATTGTTCTTCCACCGATTCTTGAAAGTTTCTTTAAATCAGAAAGTGACGCAACTCCTGTAATCAGAGAAGAAAGAACTAGTGGTACAGCAATCAGTTTTAAGAGGTTAATAAAAATCTTTCCAAAAGGAGAAATCCAATTTGCAACAAACCCACCCCATCCTTGTGTAGCAGCGGCTACTCCAAATAAAAGACCAAGAACAAGGCCAATAATAATTTTCCAATGTAATTCTAACTTCATTTTTTTGTTTTCTATCTTAGTAAAATTATATAATTGATTTGATTAAAAAACTACAAACCACAATCAGTATATAAAAGATATAATATCATTATCATTAGAATTAACTTTAAATAGTTTTAATTATTAATTTGCCATTATCAATGATATACTTAATTACAATTCTGATTTACTTGCTTGCCCTAGTTGGGTTAGGGCTCTACAAAGCAAAAAAAATTAAAACCCAATCTGATTTTGCTGTTGCTGGTAGAACATTGACCCCTTGGGTTTTGCTTGGCACAATGCTTGCAACATGGATGGGAACGGGCTCAATTCTTGGTAATGCTGGCAAAGCTTACGAAACAGGTTTAGCCGCATTGATTTTACCACTTGGAGGGGTTCTAGGGGTAGTTGTTTTAACTCAAATTGCTGGTAAAGTCAGAGCCTACGAAAAGTTTACGGTTCCTGAAATATTAGGGGATAGGTTTGGCCCAGCAGCCAGGACTCTTTCGGTTGTTGCGCTCGTTATTGCATATATGGTTATTGTTAGTTATCAATACAATGCTGGTGGTGCAGTAATACATACAGTTTTAAAAGATGTAGTTCTTGATAGTTCTAACCAACCTCTAATCTCCATTGAAGTTGGAACAATTATTGCAGCAATATTTATTATCTTTTACACTATGCTTGCTGGGCTTGTAAGCGTTGCATATACCGATGTAGCAAACGGTATAATCATTATCGTATCCTTTATCATAGCAATCCCAATCTTTTTAGTTAAGGCAGGAGGATTGGAGGGTATGGCCATTGCATTTGCTGAAATGGATAAAGACAGTCATATGAATTTTTGGGGAGTTTATTCAGCAATGGATATAATAAATTTTTGCCTTCCATCGTTTTTATTGATTATGGGTGATGCAAATATGTATCAAAGATTCTTTGCAAGCAAAGATGCAAAAGGTGCAAAATCTGCCACCAAAACTTTAATTATAGCTGTTGCAATTGCAGAATTAATGATCATTGTTGCTGCCTGGATTGCTTCAAGCATGATTCCAGATGCTGAAGTAGGGAAGTATGTTTTAATTTATGCTTCTCATGAGTTTCTACCTCCTTTTATTGGAGCAATCATGATGACAACAATAGTTGGTATCATTATCTCTACAGCCGATAGTTATTTATTGGTTCCAACAACAACACTTATGAGAGATATATATCTTAATTATATTGATAAAAATGCCAATGAAAAAACAATTGTTCTATTAAGCAGAGCTCTTGTAGTTGTGCTTGGAATAATCGCCTATATTGTTTCATTGGGATTTGCGAAGTCCGAAGGGTTTTTTGAGAGAGCTCTATATGCCTATACTATCTATGGAGCAGCCATCACACCAAGTTTGGTTGCCGCTCTTTTCTGGAGAGGCGCAACGAAAGAGGGTGCGATAACATCAATTCTCGTTGGAACTCTAACCACTCTTTTATGGAAGGAGTCAGATTTTATTAGAATAATTATTCCAGATGGTATTTATAATAATATGGATGAAGTACTTCCAGCTATCGCGCTTTCAGTTTTTTCATTGGTGATTGTAAGTGTCTTTACAAATAAAAATAAATCCAAGATTATATTGAATTAACCTGCAAACTTTAAGAATCGCCTATAGTACTCAAATGTTTTATTAGTACCTTGCCAATTTTTTATTTCACCAACTAGTTCGATTTTTCCTTTAAATTGAGATGAAACCCCTTTGGCTACGTGCCCAGTAATAAATTCAATATTATCAATTTTCTCAGCCCTACTTAGATAAACTTTTTTGAGCATCTTTGCATAACCATTTTTTTTGAAGTCTTCCATTATAATAAAGGCATAGGTATATAACGTATTCATTTTGCCAAAATTTTCTTCTGTTCTTACCCAAGGCTCTTGATCAAGAGCTTCTAAGGGGATACCTATAATGTACCCAATTATTTCATTTCTATATCGCGCAATAAAGGGTAAGGATTTAGGATGATTAAAATATTTCTTTATGGTATTATCAGTTAACACAGCCCTCGAACCAAATTCACTTTCAAGAGATCTAGATATATTAATCAATTGACCAAAATCCTCTTTTCTAGTTTCTCTGAGAAATTCAATTTGGAAAACTCCGCTTGATGCTACAATATTTGATGAAGACTGTTGACTATTATTCATTTTTCGTTTCTAAATATATCAAAAATAAAAACAAATCTATTTATTAATAATTATAGATTCCCTTTTTGAGATTCTCTATTTATAGAAGTAAATTTCAGCAATGAATTCATTTAATTCTAGATTGGCAAGATCGATTCAAAGTAAGAAAAGCCACCTATGCATTGGTCTTGACATTAGCCCTGAAGGTATGCAGGATAATAGTGCATCTATTGAAGATTTAAAACTGCATACGAAGAAGGTAATTAATGCGACTCAAGACCTTGCTGTTGCATTTAAACCTAACCTTGGGTTTTTTGAACGATGGGGGTCAATTGGCTTCCAATGGCTTGAGGAAACTTTAGATCTTATTGATAGCAATACATTAATTATTGGAGATGCTAAACGTGGAGACATAGGAAATACAGCCAAGCAATACGCTAAAAGTCTTTTTGATCATTTTGGTTTTGATGCGGTTACCCTAAGTCCGTATATGGGCTATGATTCTATTCAGCCTTTTATTTCAGATCCTTTAAAAGGAGCATTTATTTTATGCAGAACATCAAACCCATCTGCTTCTGATTTTCAAAATATTGAAACAAAAAAAAATAAATTATTTGAAAGTGTTGCCAAGGCCTGCTATGAGTGGAATACAAATGATAATATTGGACTAGTTGTAGGAGCAACTGCCTCTGAAGAGATATTAAAAGTTAGAAAGCATGCGCCTGGCCTTCCATTATTAATACCAGGTATCGGTAAACAGGGAGGCGATCTTAAAAAAAGTATGATTTATGGGAACAATAATGGAATTTCCATCATTAATATTTCGAGAAGTATTATTTTCCCACCTGATTTAAGCGAAAATTCAATTAGAAACGCTGCCAAGGAATACGTTTCAAGTATGAGGGAAATCATAGATGACAAGTGATGATTATATAAATATTTTCAAAGAGTCAGGCGCTCTTTTAGAGGGGCATTTCGTATTGACCTCCGGAAGACATAGTTCATCTTATTTCCAGTGTGCAAAAGTTTTGCAGTATCCTAGGTATCTTCAAATGTTTTCTGAGAAAATTGCTAATCATTTTCAAAATATTGAACTTGATTTAGTTGTTTCACCTGCTGTAGGGGGGATCGTAATCGGAACTGAAGTAGGAAGGGCTATGAATAAACGTACGATTTTCGCTGAAAGAGAGAACGGAGCAATGCGATTCAGGCGGGGGTTTGATATCAGAGATAATGATAAAGTATTAATTGTAGAGGATGTGATTACAACTGGAGGATCTGTTAAGGAGGTTATTCAATTAGTAGAAAGCCATGGTGGAAGAGTTGAAGGCGTGGGCGTTATAGTTGATAGAAGTAGCGGTTCTGTTGTTCTTCATCAAAATCAATTATCGCTTACATCGCTTGAGGTAAAAAGCTATGAACCTCAAGATATCCCCTCTGAGCTAGCAGCTATACCAGTTGAAAAACCAGGAAGTAGGAGTTTAGTAAAATGAAAAAAGTAGTATTATTAATTTCAATTTTTGGAGTAGTATTTATGAGTTGTGCAAAAGAAGAAAAAGTTGCTGTAATCTCAACACAATTTGGCGATATGATCGTTGAATTCTATGAAGATGTCGCACCCATGCATGTTGAAAGTTTCAAGATCCTTACGGATGAAGGTTATTTTGATAAAACAACTTTCCATAGGGTAATTCCAGGTTTTGTCATTCAGGGAGGTGACCCAAACTCCAAAGATGATAATCGCATGAATGATGGTACCGGTGGAAGGGCAGGGAAGTATTTTGGAATTGGTAGAGAGGATGACCCTAATTCATGGACTATCCCAGCAGAATTCAATGATAAGAAGCATGTTAAAGGGACATTGTCAATGGCAAGATCGCAAAACCCCAATAGCGGCTCTAGTCAATTTTTTATTTGCCATGCAGCTACACCGCAGTTGAATAATCAATATACGGTCTTTGGGCAAGTTGTAGATGGATTAAATGTTATTGATGAAATTGTTTATGTTGACAGGCCTAAAAAGCAAAATCCTGGCTATGGTGGACCTGATGGCGACAACCCCTTTGAAAAAGTTGAAATGACAATTACACTTGTTAAAAGAAGCGAAGCTTTGGAGAATTAAATAGAGATAGTATTATCTATTTAATTCTTTTTAGAGCGCAAGCATAAGATAAATATTAGTTAATTATAAATAAATGATTCGATCAATTAAATATTCCATGTTCTTTTTTCTATTCAGTTTTATTTGGGCTCAGTTTGAAACTCCGGTCACGCTTTCTGCTATTGAAAAAGAACCTGTTAGGGCAGGAGAGGTTGCAACGATTGTTGTTACAGCTAAAATGGAGAGCGAATGGAGAATTTATGCACTTAGAGATCAGGGGAAGGGACCTGTAGCGTCAAAAGTAACAGTTTCCGGTGAAATAGTTAAAGAAATAGGAATGGTTATTGAGAATGACCCTGTTGTCAAATACGATGATGCTTTTGAAACAACAACGCGCACACATCATGGCGGAACATCTTTTGAGGCTCCATTCATTGTAAATGATAAGATATTGGCAGGGCAACATGATGTGCAAGTGTCTGTTTTATATCAAGTTTGTAACGCTTCACTCTGCTACCCTCCTAATGAAGAGAAACTAATTACAAGCGTAAATATTCTTGAAGGTGACCCGAGAGATGGTTATAGTGAAATGATTCCTTACAAAGAATCTGTTTTTGATGATACTGGCAATATTAGCCTAGACGCCGCCATTCTTGAGGGTTTTTTCTCATTTATTCTTCTAGCTTTGTCCATGGGATTTTTATCTTTATTAACGCCTTGCGTATTCCCCATGATACCTATAACGGTCTCCTTTTTTATTAAACGCGGTGAAGCGAAAAAAGGGACGCCTCTATCAAATGCTTTGATTTATGCCTTGGGTATAGTAGCAACCTTCTCAATATTGGGTTTCATTTTAGCCTTAACATTAGGCGCTTCTGGGGCTAATCAGCTTGCAGCAAATCCTTGGGTTAATTTATTTATTGGAGGTTTATTTATCTATTTTGCCTTATCGCTTTTTGGTATGTATGAAATTGATTTACCCGATAGCATAAAGCAATTATCTCTGCGCCAAGAGGGGCGAGAAGGTTTTGTTGGTACGATATTTATGGCAGTGACCTTTACGCTCACAAGCTTTACCTGTACGGTTCAGTTTGTAGGATTGCTACTTGTAGCCGCATCTCAAGGTCAATGGTTTTGGCCGCTGGTTGGAATGGTGGTCTTTAGCGCTGCTTTTGCATCTCCTTTTTTCTTTCTTGCTCTTTTCCCGCAATATTTAGCGAATATTCCTAAATCTGGAGGGTGGTTAAATTCAACTAAGGTAGTAATGGGATTTTTAGAAATGGCCGCGGCTTTTAAGTTTATAAGCAATACGGATCTGGTTTGGGGTTGGGGATTCTTTTCACATAATATGGTCTTAGCCACATGGGCAATTCTAATGATCTTGTGCGGTATTTATTTACTTGGAAAAATTAGATTTCCACATGATTCAGTTTTAGAGGTTATAAGCGCACCTAGACTAATGATTAGCGTGCTCTTTTTAACGTTTGGGCTTTATTTAGGCTCTGGCCTATTTGGCCAGCGATTACATGGTTTAATTTATTCTTATTTACCACCCCAGATTAGTTCCGAAATTAATGGGAGCTCATCAGGTGGTTATTCATATCAAGAAGGCTTAACTTGGTACAAAGATTTAGATGAAGCCTTTGCAGTTTCCAAATCAAACGGCCAGCCAGTGTTTGTTGATTTTACAGGCTACACTTGCACTAACTGCAGATGGATGGAGGTAAATGTATTTATCAAACCTGAAATTAAAGAAAGATTTGCAAAAATGACCTTGGTACAGCTTTACACGGATGGTGGACCCAATCATAAGCAGAATCAAGAGTATGAAATTGATCGATTTGGAACTGCAGCGTTGCCTTTTTATGTCATCTTGAGCCCTGAAAATGAAGTAATAAGTACTTTTCCTGGAATGACAAGAAAACTAGATGATTTCATTGACTTTCTAGATTCAGGATTAGAGGGTTAATTATATCATGAAATCAGCAAAGCTCCTTATTTTTATTTGCGCAATTTCAAGTCATAGTTGTCAGAAAAAACAAAATATTCAAGAGGTCAGTGAACCTTCAGAGCTAGTTTCAAAATCTGAAAATCAAAAACGGCCAGAAAGACCGCATTATGCAATTAAGGCACCGGACTTTCAATTGAGAACAGTTCAAGGAAAATTATTTAAATTAAGCGATTATCATGGCAAGGTCGTTTTATTAAATTTTTGGGGAACCTGGTGCGGTCCATGCTTGCAAGAAATTCCAGATTTTAATAATCTGTACTCAAAATACAATAAAAACGGTCTAGAGATCGTTGGCGTCACGGTTCCAAGGTCAGGCGTTCCTGATTCAGATAGGCACCTTCAAAAGTTTATGAAGCGCTGGGATATGGAGTATACAATAGTCAAAGACATTAATGGCTACGAAACACAAATGGTGATGATTGAATACGGACGAACCATAGGAAGGCCAATTACCGGTGTGCCAACAACGCTAATTATTGATCGTGATGGCTACATTGTTAGAGGTTATGTTGGTCCTCGTAAAGAGTCTGAATTTTATAAAGACCTGAAACCTTATTTATAATATAAAAAAACTGGAACCATACCCTAGATCTAGCATTAAAGTTTTTAGACTATCGAAAGCAATTTATGAAAAAAGTATTTATCACCATTATTTATTTGAGCGCAATTTATGCTCAAAATGCATTTCTTAAACAGTTTAGTGATCAGTTTGCTGATATTGCTGAAAAAGCTAATCCGGCAGTTGTTACAATATTAACAGAAAAAAAAATTGAAGTAAACCAGTCTAATCGCAATTCTCCTCAGGATGATCTTTTCCGTTTTTACTTCAATCAGCCCAGGCAAAAGGAATATAAATCCTCTGCATTAGGATCCGGTGTAATAATTGATTCAAAAAACGGTTATATCATTACCAATAATCATGTTGTAGAAGATGTAGATGAAATAACTGTTCGCCTATTAGATAAATCTGAATATGAAGCATCAATAATTGGAAAAGACCCAAAGTCAGATTTAGCAGTGATTCAAATTAAAGCGAAAGGTTTATCTGATTTGCAGCTAGGAGATTCGGATAGGCTTCGTGTTGGTGAGTGGGTTATTGCAGTCGGAAGTCCATTTTCTGCAAATTTAAGCCACACCGTTACCGCTGGAATTGTTTCCGCAAAAGGAAGGGGTAATATTATTCAGGGTGATATTTATGAGGATTTTATCCAAACTGATGCAGCAATTAATCCAGGTAACAGTGGAGGCGCTCTATTAAATTCATCGGGAGATCTAATTGGGATCAATACAGCAATTTATTCTAATAGCTATTTTGATCGAGGTAATAAAGGTGTTGGCTTTGCAATCCCTTCCAATATGGTCGAAAAAGTAATGTCTGACTTAATAGCCTATGGAGAGGTAGTACGTTCTTATATAGGAGTTCAAATTCAACCGATTAATGATACAGCAGCAAAAGCTTTAGGTTTACAATCAAGAACAGGAGCTCTTGTTGCAAACGTAATAGATGATGGCCCTGCAGATAAAGCTGGAATTGAAACTGGAGACGTAATTATTGATTTTGATGGATTGAAAATTAAGAGTGTTGATCATCTTAGAAACAATGTTTCTATTTCAAAACCAAATAATCTTTATAATCTAACCGTGATACGTGATGGTAGAAAAAAATCATTCAAAGTTAAACTTGAAAAAATGCCAAACGATGAACAGCTTGCAATAAATGAACAAAATGAAAATGCGAATGAGTTAGGGATCGAGGTAAGTGATTTAAATCGCTTAAATAGACAAGAATTTAATATTAATTCCCAAGATAATGGCATTGTTGTGACTCGAATCTTTCTTGATAGTCCAGCCGATGATGCTGGAATACAAGTTGGTGATTTAATTACAAGAGTAGGGTCCAGGCGCTGTAAGTCAATCAAGCAATTTGATAGCCTAGTAAAAAATACAAAACGCAGAGGGATGTTAATGTTGCATATTAAGCGTGAAGGCAATGCTCAATATGTAACCCTCGACCTAAAGAAAAACTAGTATTTGATCTCAAAAAGTTAGTTCCTCTATATTCTTTTCCTCTTTGTTGTCCTAAGTGAAAAGCCTAATTTTCACACCATAAAAAGGCAACAATAATTATTAAATGATTAAACGCGTTAAATCAAAGGCAGACTTTATAGAAATTGAGCATAAAATTCTTGATTTCTGGGATGCCGAATCTATTTTCGAAAAAAGAAGAAAAATAAACTCAAATAATGAACATTGGTCATTTATTGATGGTCCAATTACCGCAAACAATCCGATGGGCGTTCATCATGCATGGGGCAGGACTCTAAAAGATTTATATAATAGATATAAGTCAATGAATGGTTTCGACTTAAGACATCAACAAGGTTTTGATTGTCAGGGATTATGGGTTGAGGTTGAAGTAGAGAAGGAATTAGGCTTTAAATCAAAAAAAGATATCGAAGAGTTTGGTATTGAAAAATTTGTAAAAATGTGTAAAGACCGAGTAGAAAAATACTCGGCAATTCAAACAGAGCAATCCAAGCGCTTAGGCTACTGGATGGACTGGGATAATTCATATTTTACTATGTCTGATGAAAATAATTATACGATTTGGTCTTTTTTGAAGCAGCTATTTGAAGAAGGGAAAATATATAGAGGATCCGATGTTGTTCCGTGGTCAGGGAGATCTGGAACATCATACTCTCAAATGGAGATTATTGAAGGAAGGAAATTAGTTTCGCATAGATCCGTTTTTGTGCGATTCCCGCTTAAAGATCGCGATAATGAATTCTTATTAGTATGGACAACTACACCATGGACTCTTACTTCAAATGTTATTGCGGGGGTTAACGGGAATCTAGAATATGTGAAAATCAAAACACCGGATGGTTCAATTTATTATCTTGCTGATGAAAATTTAAATTTTAAGCGATTAGAGAAACAATTTAAAGAAAAAAAACAGTGGATCGAAGGCCTGCCAAAGCTAAAAACTATTTCTCAAATTTTTAAGGAAAGAGGAGGCTTTGAGATTATTGGTAAAGTATTGGGAAAAGATATGGTAGGCTGGACATATGATGGACCTTTTGATAATTTAGACGCCCAATTAGAACCTGGAGGGTATCCAATAAGAAATGATGCATTGGCCGACAAGGGTGAATGCGGAGTTTTGCAGCACCAAGTAGTGGATCCAGGTAAGGATAATATGGGTAGCGATATTGTAGTTAGTGGCGAAGGAACAGGCATTGTACATATGGCACCTGGATGTGGTGATATCGATCATAAGGTAGGAAAAAAGCTAAATATGGTAAGTATCGCACCTTTAGATGAAGAATCAAGGTTTACCAAAGAGTTTGGTTGGCTTAGCGGTAAAAAGGCAACCGATCCTAATACAATAGACGAAATCATAAATTATTTGAAGGAAAATAAATTTTTGGTCTACGCAGAAGACTATCCTCATATCTATCCCCATTGCTGGAGATCGGGAGATGAGCTAGTCTTTCGACTTGTGGATGAATGGTACATCAACATGGATTGGAGAGATGAAATAATAAAAATAGTAGATGATATTAATTGGATTCCAGATTGGGGTTCAGATAGAGAAAAAGAGTGGCTTGTTGGAATGGGAGATTGGATGATTTCCAAAAAACGTTTTTGGGGTCTAGCATTGCCAATATGGGAGTTTGAAGATGGATCTTTTTATGTTGTTGGTTCAAAAGAAGAATTAAAAAAGTTGGCTATAGAAGGCTGGGATGATTTTGAAGGAAATAGTCCTCATAGACCATGGATCGATAAAATAAAAATAAAACATCCCGATACCGGATTGGTTGGAAGTCGCGTTGAAGATGTTGGAAACCCTTGGCTTGATGCAGGAATTGTTCCTTTTTCTACCTTGAGCTATAATGAAGATAAGGACTATTGGAAAAAGTGGTTTCCTGCAGATTTTGTTGTTGAGTCTTTTCCAGGTCAATTTAGAAATTGGTTTTATTCGCTACTAGCCATGTCTGCCAAACTTGAGAAAAAAGCTCCATTTAAAAATTTATTAGGCCATGCATTAGTAAAAGCCGAAGATGGTAGAGATATGCACAAATCTTGGGGGAATGCTATTTGGTTTGATGAAGCAGCTGAAAAGATGGGTGTTGATGTGATGAGATGGCTTTACGCATCACAAAACCCCGAACAAAATTTATTATTTGGCTATGAACATGGCAATGAAGTAAGAAAAAAATTAATTCAGCTATGGAATTCCTACTCATTCTTTGCAACTTACGCATCAGTAGATGGATTTGATCCTCAACGATCTAATCACAATACGAATGATCTTACCATAATGGATAGATGGGTTTTATCAAAACTTAATTTATTTATCAAAGATTCTAGAGAAGCATTAGATGAGTTTCGCGTTGATAAACTAATGCGCAAATTTGATGATTTTTTAGATGATCTTTCTAATTGGTATATTCGTAGAAATCGTAGACGATTTTGGAAGACTGAGGACGATAAAGATAAATTAACTGCCTACTTTGTTCTTTATAATGTTTTAGTAGATACCATAAAAACGATGGCACCTATTCTGCCATTTATTTGTGAGGAAATTTATCAAAATCTTGTTTCTAGCGTAGATAATGAATCCCCTGAAAGCGTTCATTTATGCGATTACCCTGAAGTTGATAATAATCAGATTGATTTAGATCTTATAAAAAAAGTAGACGCCCTTAGGAAAGTTGTTGAGTTAGGAAGATCTGCAAGGAATAAGTCCAACATTAGAATCAGACAACCCTTGAGTGAGTTAAGGTTTAGTGTTGAGGAAAATTCAATATCAGAATTTATCTTTTCTGAGAAAGATGTCATTATGGATGAGCTAAATGTAAAATCTATTAATAGGGCGAAATCTGAATCTGAATTAATTAATTATAAAATCAAACCAAACCTTCCTCTTTTAGGTCAGAAATATGGAAAAGATCTTAAAAAGATCGTGAAACAGCTAGATAATAATAAAGATTCACATGTTCTTGAAGAAATTAGAAAGAATAAAAAATTTCAAATAGATAAGAAGATATTTATTTTAAGAGAAGATTTAATAATTGAGCAAGATTCTCAAGAAGGATGGACCTGTTCTGGTGATGATAACATTGCAGTTGGTCTTGATAAACACCTAACCGATGACTTGATTAAAGAAGGTGTTATTAGAGATATAATAAGACAGGTGCAAACTATGCGAAAAGATGCTAATTTCGCGGTCGAAGACCGTATTAAAATTTATATCAAGGCAGATGGTTTAGTTGGTGATTCTATTATCGAATTCAAGGAATTATTTATGAATGAAATTTTAGCAGTTGAAATAGTTGAATCAACAGGTGGGGGTGAATTCTCTGGTTCATTTAAAATGAATGATCAAGTTTTCACTGTTGGCCTTGAGAGAGTAAAAATTGAAAGGAAATAAAGTTGGCTAATAAATATTCTAAAGCAAAACTAGAAAAGTTTAAAAAAGCAATAACAGAAAAAATGGGCGCTGTTTCTGAAGATATTGAAACTATCAAAGATGGTATTGGGACGGCTTCCAATAAGCAAGGTGGCGTAACACCTGATTCAATCTTTAGTGTTCATATGGCAGATGCTGGCACTGATTCTCATGAACAAGAAAAGAGTTTTATGCTCATGAATCGTGAAAGTGATTATTTTAAAAATCTAAAAGTAGCTCTTGAAAGAATTCAAGAAGGCTCTTTTGGTGTATGCAAGATTTGTGATGACTTAATTCCTGAAGAACGAATGATGGAAGTCCCTAATGCGACCAAGTGCGTAAAGTGTAAAGAAAAAGAAAAACTTGGTTTGAAATGAGAGTGTTGTTTGTAAGCGCCGTTTTGGTACTTGCAGACCAAGTTTCAAAGACTATTGTAGTCAGAACAATGTCTTTGTATGAATCTGTACCGATAATTCAAAACTTTTTCCATTTTACCTATATAACAAATGACGGAATGGCCTTTGGAATCAATTTTCCCTTTGGCTATTTTATATTTACAACCGTTTCTATTTTGCTGACAGCCTTTTTATTTTGGTATCTTTGGTCAGTTCGTAATCACTCAATAATCATTCGCCTTGGAATTGGTTTAATTATTGCGGGAGCTATTGGAAATTTAATTGACCGTATCTTTCTTGGTGAGGTAATTGACTTTCTTGATTTTATGATTGGCGATTTTCACTGGTATGTTTTCAACCTTGCTGATTCTTATGTTACTGTTGGCATGGGGCTAGTGTTGTTTGATAGTATAGTTTTAGAAAAAAAACGTGAGAAAATGCACTCTTGACTACTGCTACTATTTTAGCAAAAAATGGATTCAATAAAAGGCTAGATAAGTTTTTATCTGATTACTTGGAAGAGTCGAGTCGCGATACAGTCAAAAAAATGATTTTAGCTGGTATGGTATTTGTAAATGGTGAAAAGGCTAAGCCGAGCTTAGTGCTTCAGGGTACGGAGAAAATATCTTACACTATTAATAAATTGGATAAAACTCTTGATCATATTGAACCGGAAGATATTGATTTGGATATTCTTTTTGAAGATGATGATATTATCGCTATCAATAAATCATCAGGAATAACTGTTCACCCTGGAGCAGGACAAAAGGATGGGACACTAGTAAATGGTTTAGTTTTTCATTTTAATAAATTATCAAATTTAAATGGAAATTTTCGACCAGGCATCGTTCATAGATTAGACAAAAATACTTCCGGCATAATGATTATCGCAAAAAATAACAATGCCCATGCCAAGCTCTCTAGTCAATTTGAAAAGAGATTGATAAATAAACAATATTTTGCAGTAACCTGGGGAAGTTTTAATAATCAACTGGGAGAAATCAATTCACCAATAGCTCGTAGCAAAAAAGATCCAACCTCTTTTATTATTGACAAAACAGGAAAGGAAGCTCTAACCAATTATTATTCAAAGCAATTAGGCGGCTATACTAGTGAAGTTAAATTTGAACCTAAGACCGGTAGAACACATCAGATTCGTGTTCATGCCGCAAGCCTAGGTAATCCTATTTTTGGAGATGAAAAATATGGAGGAGGAGCGAGAAGGTCAAAAGGGTTTTTACCTGAAGTGTCTAAGCAATTAACGCTTTCCATAAATAAGCTTGGTCGGCATGCATTGCATGCTAAAAAAATTACGTTTTCACATCCAATTAATAATAAACCCATAACAATTTCTGCTGATCTACCAAAAGAATTGAATCAGTTAATAAATGAATTAAATAATTTAAATGCATAGCAATAAATCAATTTTCATCTCTTTTATGGATTACCTTGAAAAAGAGAAAGGTTTTTCTATTCATACCATTAAAGCGTATAGGAATGATATAGAAAAATTTAAACTTTTTTTATCTATGCACACCTTAAATATTAAAAATGTATCAAAAAATGAAATCAGAGATTTTTTAGCAGATGAATTCGAAAAAGGCTTATCTAAAAAAACTATCGCTCGAAGGTTAGCAAGTATCAAATCATTTTATAGATTTTTAATAAATATTGATTACTTAAGTAATAATCCAGCACTTTTCCTAGATTCACCGAAAGTCCCAAAAAAACTACCCAATTTTATTGATCAAAGCATTATAGATGCACTTATGGATCAACCTGATGAAGAAACTGAAAAAGGCCTAAGAGATAAAGCGATCATGGAATTATTTTATTCTACTGGAATGAGGCTTAGTGAATTAATTAATTTAAATATTGAATCGGTTGATCCAATAAACCACCTTATTAAGGTTTTTGGAAAAGGAAGTAAAGAACGTTTGATTCCATTTGGAAAAAGAGCGAAATTTTCAATAGAAAAATACTTAAAAAAGAGGGCGTTGACACTTAACGTTAAATCGGGCAATATACCTTTATTTGTAAATAATAAGAATAAGCGCGTCCCTCAAAGAACAATACAAAGAAGGATAGGAAACTATATTAAAATGGTAGCAGATGGAAAAAGACTAGGTCCACATATATTAAGACATTCTTTTGCTACGCACCTAATGGATCGTGGAGCTGATATTCGTGCCGTTGGTGATCTTCTTGGGCATTCCAGTCTTTCTTCTACGCAAATATACACGCATGTAAAACCAGAGAAAATGAAAGAAGTTTATAAACAATCCCATCCGCGTGGGGCAAAATAGGAAGTAAAATGATTACAACTGGAAAAGAATTACAGCTAGATAATTTGGGCTTAAATCAGATTGATAAGGTGCATCGAAATTTATCTGTTGAAAGCCTAATCGAAGAAACAGTAAAAAATGGCGAAGGTATAATTGGACCCAGAGGAGCAACCATAGTTGATACTGGAAAATTTACAGGCCGATCTCCAAAAGATAAATATATTGTTGACGAGGCGAGCTCAAGCGATAAAATATGGTGGGGATCTGTAAATAAAAAGATCGATGAATCAATTTTTGATGAATTATATACGAGCGTAATCGATTATTATAACTCAGATGATTCCAAAACTTATATTTTTGATGGTTTCGCAGGTTTTGATCCCGCATACAGTATTAATGTTAGAATAATAGCTAAGCGAGCATGGCAAGCCCATTTTGTGAATAATATGTTTATTAGACCGGAAATGGATCAATTAAAGGATTTTGCTCCCGATTTTACAATTATTAATGCATCCAGTGTTCAAAATAAAGCATTTAAAAAGCACGGGATGAATTCAGAAACCTTTATCCTCTTTCATTTGGGAAAAAAAATTGCAATTATTGGAGGCACAGAATATGGCGGGGAAATGAAAAAAGGAATTTTTTCTGTTTTGCATTACGTATTACCTCAAAAAGGTGTTTTATCAATGCATTGTTCTGCCAATGTAGATGAGGATGGTGAAAATCCTGCCATATTTTTTGGATTAAGCGGTACGGGAAAAACAACTCTATCTACAGATCCCAAAAGACCGCTTATTGGAGATGATGAGCATGGATGGTCTGATGATGGTATTTTTAATTTTGAAGGAGGATGCTATGCTAAAACGATTAATCTAAATCCTGAAGATGAGCCCGATATCTATAATGCGATAAGACATGGTGCTTTATTAGAGAACGTAGTCTATGATCCTCATACAAGGATTGTTGACTATGATGATAATTCTAAAACTGAAAATACCAGAGTCTCTTACCCGTTAAATTTCATTGAAAATTCAGTTTTTGCTAAAGGGCGTCCTGCTCTGAGCGCGCATCCTAAGACTATCATATTTTTAACTTGTGATGCGTATGGCGTTATTCCTCCTGTGTCAAAGCTATCGCCCGAACAGGCAATGTATCATTTTATTAGTGGGTACACGGCCAAAGTTGCTGGTACCGAGAGGGGAGTAACTGAGCCTACAGCTACGTTTTCACCTTGTTTTGGCGGACCCTTTTTAACTTTGCATCCATTAAGGTATGCTGAATTATTACGAGAAAAAATGAATCAACATAATGTGCCAGCATATCTTGTAAATACTGGTTGGGTAGGGGCAAGTGCTCAGTCTGGCGCAAAAAGAATATC
>CAYLUE010000006.1:36562-46802 GCA_964386795.1 uncultured bacterium | reverse complement strand
GATAAGAATGGTGTTCAAGTATCTAGTGGAATGTATATTTATTCCATGAGCTCACCGCATATGCGTAAGACGATGCGTATGACATTCTTGAAATAATAACTTATTTATTATTGATTAAAAAAGGCTCTCTATTTTAGAGAGCCTTTTTTTTTATCAAGAACTTCGTAGCGCGAATTAATAAATAGATTAAGTAAATTTGACATACCATGAAAAATAAATTATTCCCCTGTTTATTTGGCCTTTTAATCATACAGCAATTAAACGGGCAATTTTTAGACACAGCAAGTCCACTAGAATTTGATGGTACCGGAGCTCTATCAAAGACTACTTCTGGTTTTTCTCTTCAAGGTAGATCTGTGCCATTTCAGGAACCTTCTTTTATTGAGGGTGTCGCACTAAGATTTAGCGGAGATCCTAATGCAGATATTTGGATCCAATATGTTTATAATGATGAGGTATCTGAAAAGTACCCAGCTAAGTTATTTAAAGAACCGAATAGTGATAGATTTATCGCTTCGGTATTACGTACATCTGAAAAACCAGTTATTGAGGTTCGTTATATTGCACAATCTCCATCAAATATAACATTTTTAAATGGTGGTATCTATGACCCTTTAGAAAATGAAAATTATGATCCAGATAATACCAGGCTTCCAATGCCTAAGATATCTGATGTTGATAAACCGAACATAATTTCCCGATCTGAATGGGGAGCACGTAATCCTAAATATGATTATTCCAATCACCCGTATTTCAATAAAATGACGTTACATCATGCAGCTGGGTGGGGAGCTAAGACTTTAGATGAAGGCAAAGCTGCAGTAAAGTCTATTCAGGAATTTCATCAGGATGGAAGAGGATGGAGTGATATCGGGTATCATTTTTTAGTAGACATGGCCGGTAATATTTATCAAGGAAGACCAGAGACAGTTTTAGGTGCACATGTTGGAGGCGCTAATACAGGAAACATAGGTGTCTGTATTTTGGGTTGCTATCATCCTCCGGAAACCAGTATTCCATGTAATGATGAAATGAGCTACGATTCAGAGAAATCCTTAATACAGCTTTATGCATGGATTTCTGATACATATGGTGTTGAGCCTAAAGTGTTAAAAGGACATAGGGACTATTTTGGAAATACATCATGCCCAGGGAATAATGTATGGTCAATGCTTCCTCAGCTTAGATCGGAGATAGCACTTTTTATTCTGTATGGATTCCAGCCCACGCGATATGCATTATTTCAAAATTACCCCAATCCGTTTAACGCTTCCACGACCCTTCATTACGATGTCCCTGAACCAAGCGATGTAAAGATTACTATTTATGACATACTTGGCAAAGAGATCATAACCATTGTAGATGAATTTCAATATTATGGGTATAAGAAAATTATTTGGGATGGTAAAAATAGAAACGGAAAGATCGTCTCACCTGGAGTGTATTTTTATAGAGCGCATCTAGGGGACTTGGTTGAGACAAAAAAGATGATTATGTTAAAATAAAAAAGGCCTGAAAAATCAGGCCTTTTTTATTTCATGAAATATCGATGAACTTATTTCAATAAGGTCATTTTCTTTACTTTTTGAAAATGATTCTCTGCTCTTAATTCATAAAAATATACTCCACTTGGAGCTTTTACTCCATTACGATCCATTCCATTCCAAATTGCTTTGTATGAACCCACTTCAACAAAGTCATTATGGATCTTAGCGATCTCTTGACCTGTAATGTTATAGATAGTGAGTGTTACTTCAGAAGCGATAGGAATTTGAAACTCTATGCTCGTAGTAGGGTTGAATGGATTTGGATAATTATTTGATAGCTTGAACTGATCAGGAATACCTGCTAGTTCTTCAACAGCTAATAATCCTGGTCTACCCGTATCAAAATTCCATGCATTGTATCGATTCGGATTAATTGATCCAAACTGCGAAGCGACAGTTGCGCTATTCGCATCGATATTTTCAATATGATTTAGTCCAAAACCAGATTCATTATCTTCAGCATTTACACCAAACTTGAATTCCATCCCAACATCAGTTGAGTTTTTCTGATATTTGAATTGCACTGTATAGACAGAATCTCCAGCTGTGGCATCACCATGTTTTCCATTATCATGCATTTCTGCTAAAGTATCTGCGCGTAGACCTGCACCCCATGCCCCACGTGCATTCCAGCCACCAATAGCGGGTCCATTCATCCATACACCCCAGTCAAATATCTTATCACGATCGCTGTAGTATAATGTCTTTGCGCCCTGAATTCCTATTAGCGAATCAGCATCATCACTTCCATAGGAAAGAAGTTGATAGTATATAGGTCTTAAATCAACCGTCCAGGTTACAAGTAAGCTATCAGTATCTGCTGCTGTAGCATCAAGTTTATTAGAATTTCTAAAGATCGGTAAACGACGACCATGTGTTTTTGATGGTACATAATCAACAACTGTAGCAGCAGCGCCACCAACCACAGGTGCCCACCTTCTTTCTTGAAGAGAAACATCTGCCCAGGTCGTGTCAAAATTAAAGAATGTCTCGCGCGACTCGGATCCGCCGGTTGAGCGATAGTATTGGTAATACATTCCTAATGCAGCATCAACGGGAAGACTGTCAGATGGTGCAATCGTTTTTTGATAGTCACCACCCACGCCAGCAATTAAAGTATCTACATACACTTTGTTAGCAGTTCTTCCATAGCCCCATTTCACGACCAATAGGTCTCCATCTTTCCAGCCATTGTTAGCAATAGCTTGACCAACATTGGTCTTAAAGGTTAGCGATGGAACTTTTGTAGACGCAGTGAAAGGAGACGGTGCATTATTATTATACCAAACCCATGGGACCGTTACATCGGGGCTATCATAATCCATCATACTTCCATCAATAATAACTTTTCTATTTCCTCCATCAATGCCAACACCGGTTAAACCATCCTCATGTGTGCCACTCCAATCTCCCAAAGTAAATTTATAATTTAACGTGACTGGTCTTTCGCTATTTTTAGCACCTCTCCAATGGTAGGCCCAGTATCCATCCCCAATATCTGTCATGACAATGCCATGCGACCAGTCATTACCACCGGTAACCTGTGACTCAAGATCCCCTGCCATATGAACCTTTTGTGTGTTGGGATCAAAATCAAAATTATTAGACATATTAACCACGAAGTAGACATCTATCGAATCTGCGTCATCTTCATACGGAGGGCTGTCGTTGTCAGGTCCGCGCCCAAGAAAATGATTTAATCCAATAACATATTTATCGCTCTCTTCCTGCTCGCCACCTTCCCAATATGCTCCAGTCGCAGTATGTGATTTTCCGTCTGCGCCAATCGTTAGATTTCTGTTATTACCCTTATAATCAGCGCCAGGCAGATCATTTTCCCAATAACCTGAGATGGTCCCATCAAGATTTGCGATATGCCCGCCAAACTTGTAATCATAGGATAGTCCTTTGTCAAGAGCAATCGTTAAAAACCAGACATCATTTTCTTGAAACATGCCAAATAAATCGACGTCCTCTTCTTCATCATCGACATTGCTAAAGTCTATAGAACTCCATGGTCTTAGATTGGTTCCTGCCCCCCAAGCTGGGTTAGCAATCACGCCAGTACCTTCACCCACAGATCCTCCGCGAAGGTCAACCATCATCTTACCTTTTCTTTGGGTCAGATTCTTAATATGGGAGGTATTAACAGCAATATCTACATAATGGTCACCGATATAGGCTTGAAGGTCATCAAAATAGAGCCCACCATGATCATCGTTGCTTTTTTGATAATAGCCAATGCCAATCTGCACATATTTTGTTCCAGCAGGAACTCTGTGTTCTGCATTTAACGCTATCCATTTGTCAGCAGGTCGATCCACATCCATATCCTCAGAGAAACTTCCTGCATAGCTTCCCCAGTTTGCATCAAAGGTTTTGATGAATAGAAATGCTCTATTTGCTCCGCGGATCCTATCTTCATTGTAGGTCATGGACATTCCATTAATAACTATTAATTTTCCTTCGGGAACATCTTCAAAGGTTTGAAATACACTGGATTCATTTTCTTGACCATTATACTGGCCCCAAAGCTTAAAGCCATGGCTGCCCCAGTAGGATGGGTATTTTCTTGATGAGCCATACATCGTGGCTCCTTCTTCTTCATAATCAAAACTACTATAGCCGTCTGGATATACTTGCCATTTAGCTTTGCAGTCATCGGTTACGCAATCAAATCCTGAATTTTCAAGAACATTTCCTTGATAGGTTTGTGCGGGTAGATATGAAACAAATAGTAGTAAAAATAACGATAACGATTTTTTCATAAAGATTTCTCCTTAAACGATTAATTTAAATTTTTTACAAATAATGTAGAAAATTGTTGCGTGTTATTAGCGATCGAAAGTATCGAAAAATTGCCCAAATTAAAAGTAAAAAAACTAATAGATAAACGCTATGGATATATGGGATATATCTCCAAAAACACCGAAAGTTCTTAAAGAATAATCAAGGCGCATATCAAATCCTCCAGCATAAAATGTGGTCCCTGCTCCAAATGTTAGCCCTTCCTCGCTTGACTTATTTCCAATCCCGCGGTACCCAAGCTGTAAATGAGATTTATTATAAATGATAAATTCAAATCCTAGATTCATTGTTTCAACGTCATCGCTCGGGATAAAGGAATCCAGTGCAACAGTACCGCTAAAATTATCCACATCAAGCAATTTAATAGCCGTTCCTACTCTGAAGAAAAGAGGTAAAGGCCAGGGATCTGTTTTAAGTTTTGCAACCAGCGATTCGTTATGTCCTAAATTATCTGGATCGATATCAATTTTTTTATAAAGATCTTTTCCATCCATTGTCATATCAGTGCCAAAATTAGATATGGACATTCCTATGCGAACCTTTTCTGCCTCAGTTTTATATAATAACCCTAAGTCGGCTGCGAAGGAAGATGCCGAAGTATGGTGAATTCGTTGAGAGATATATTTGCCTGTTCCTCCAAAGGAAAAACGATTGGACAGCTTTCCTCCATATGATAATCCTAATGTATAATCAATTGCGCTCCAATATTGTCCGGTGCCATGCTGATCATCTAACGTAGTAATCTCTTCTTGGCCATAATCCAGCTGCAATAAATAGACCCCGATACTTCTGCCTTGTTTCATTTGAAATACTGAAGAGAGAAAATTCAGATTACTACCCACTAACCAGTTGGCTTTAGATATTAAGGTTTCTGAACGTTTTATTTCAGCCATAGCGCCTGGATTCCAATACAGAACAGAGGCGTCACCACCAACAGCAGAAAATGCACCGCCCATTCCAATTGCTCGGGATCCAACACCAACACCTAAAAATGATGCCGCAGAGCTCCCCACTTTTGATTGCGCAAAGATAACAGAGAAAAGAGTCAAAATAGTAACGGCAATATTTCTCATTTGATCACCGCTAATTTACCTGAAGTCTTGCCGCCGCTTTTGGATTCAACAATATAATAATATACCCCGAATGCGATATCCAAATTCTCCTTGGTCTTAAGGTCCCAAGCCACTGTTCCATTAAAAAGATCCCCTGAATGATTCAGGGTTCTAATATGCTGCCCTCTGGATGAGAAAATATGCACGATTCCATCGGATGGTAGATTTTGAAATTCAATTTTTCTACTTCCACGACCACTAGTAATCCCAGGAGGAAGCGGAGATTCAAACCGATGCCCCACTACATATGGATTGGGAACGACCCTGACGTTTTTCATTTCTGTCACCACCTTTGGCATATCGATTTCAGGCTGAGGAGCTGTGAAAGTGAAGGTATCACTACTCCTAAATGGTTTAGAAAAGTCTATAAATAACGTATCTCCATTACCATATTCGATCTCTTTAGATGAGCTTTGAGATTGGCGATTGGTAAATGTCACATTCCACGTGTAACGATCAATACCGGTGGAATCCTTATCATAAAAATAGATATAATCCCCAGCGTTGATTTTACCTGATGGCCCTAATGGATAATCAAACAGATAAAAAGGAACTTCAATATTATCGGTGAGGTTCATGACTTTGAAGTTTGTTTTAGTTCCAGGAGATAAGTTGTTCAAGGAAGTATAAGACCGCCCAAAATCCTTTTGATCTGAAAAGACAACCGCATATTTATTGGGAACGCGAATTGCTGTTAGGTCTACTATACCATCAAAATTGATATCGAGATCCGTAGCGCTAACGATAAAGAAATGGGTGGATTCTCCATCATTAGTCTTCCAATTATTCTGATCCTCAGTGGTCCACCAATAGGTGTTCTTTTCTGAGGAAGTGATAAACCAATCATTATCAAAGGAGATCGATAGTCCATCAAAAATATCGGTATCTTTTCTTTCGGTGATATATGGCAATTTTTCAGCATCGTTCCATACGGATTCTTGCATGTAGGGGTTGGAGAAAATTGGATAATAATTAAATATGATTGTATGGTCATTTGATCCAAATGATCCGCTTGAACTTCCTCTGATGCGTCCCAGCTGATAATTAATGGTGTAATCGGATGGCGGGATCATGTTTCCAATGCTATTTTTTACCACCACAGAACCCTCAATGATATTTTTATAATTTAGCTGGACAGCAAATGTATCATTGGGTGTGAAAATTTCTGAAATCTCTTCAAGGCTTCTAACATTGTATAGTGTTGTAACAGGCATATATTCATCATTATCGAGATAATCAAAATTTGGTTCACCAGGATCGGGAATTCCATTTCCTTCGGTTCCATTATCATCATTAGTTCCAGCTATTCCATCACTTCCTACATCATCTTGCATCGGATCCCAATCTTTATCATTATCAATTCCATCGGTAGATGTATCCTTAAATTCAATTTGATAGCGATGACCTGTTAACGCCTTTTGATCTACAACATTAACCTTCAGCAAACCCGTTCCAGGGCCAACATGAATAACATTAATCGTATCATTTAAAGTATATCCTGCAGTAGTAGATGAAGGGATTACATATGCGGTATTTTGATCGGTTACAATCTCCCCGGTTGGCAGAACTGAAATGAATTTTGAGTTTTCAGAGGGGAAGATATCTTTTTCTTCATCCCCGTGATCATAAGCAACTAGAGCATAATAGTAGGTTCTGCCGTTTTGTACCTCAGTATCAACAAAAGAGTGTACAAGTCCCGTATCATCTCCTAAGTAAAACGTATATCCCTTGGTATCCTGAAAAAGATTTTTTGATGGATAGAAATATCCATCAATCTCATCGTTTTTATCGTATTGAGCCAATGTGGAATAGCCTTGTATTAATCCATTGGCATCAGTGATATTCCTGACATCATTAAAGTTGGGGTCGGTAGCTCTGTAGATTTTATATCCTTGAAAATCTTTTTCTTTTGTCACCGGGTCAAGGCTTTCTTCGGCCACCCTATCCCAATAAAGCGTAACCTGATCATCTCCAGCTACTGCGGTAAGGGTAGGTTTTTTAGGAGGAGGAGGGAAGCGATAATTGCTATTGTAAATGTCCTGAACAGTCTTTTTATTATTGATCAGATCTTTAAGGTCATTACCATAGACAAGGGCGATTGAAAAACGTTCTGTTTGTCCTGCTCTTAAAGGAAAATATCCAGAACCATAAATAAAATCACCATCTTCTCCGGCAATAGGTTGCCCATCTGAAATAGATGATGGAACATCAAAATACCCTGGCTTTAATTGCTCCCATAGCTCTTCATCTTCTTTGGCGGGGTAAAGGTTTGCAGGTGAAAAGTAGTTAAAACTTGTCAATCCGATTTGATCTGATTCATCTACATCAGTTTGATCAAAATTAGGCTCACCTGCAGTCGGCTGCCCATCAAGTTCTCCATAATCCCCTGTCTCAGGAATACCATCTGCGCCAAGATCATCATATAAGGGATTCCAGTCTTGATCATTATCGATTCCATCATCTCTTTTTTCATCGATCAGATTATTTGCAATACCATACTCTGTGATATAGTCTATGTAGGCTTTGGGGTTAATAGTATCAAATAAAACCGTACCATCCGGCTCAACCCTTCTTTGGTTGTAATGCAAAAAGTAATTTTCATCAATCAATCCATCAAAATCATTATCAACACCGTCAAATGCGTTTCCATTTGTTAATTCTTTCCCATTTTCATCCAATACGATATTGCCTTCTGCTAGAAATGTTTTCCCGGGATAAATAGTTTTCTTGAGACCTCTGGTTGCAACCATTACACTATCCTGATTTGGGATAATAAACTTTGTTCGATTAAATTGATCATCGATAAGAATAATTTGATCACCAGCCTGGATCAAAGTTGAATCAAAACTCGATTGCTGGAATAAAGGAGCTGAAGCATCTCCAGCTAGATCGTAATCCCCATCATTATCAATTCCATCGTAACTGTTTCCTGGGCTTTCAAGAAATGCATAACCAACCATTCCCACATCCCCAACCCATCGAGGATTTCTATCCACATTGTTTCCATAGTCTCCCGTATAGGTAATATCATTTTGAACATCAAAGAAGGACCAGTCATCATCATATTCTTGAGGCCTGTCATCCGATCCGGTTACCCCTACATACGTTCCAACCAGCATTCCAAATACTACATTGGTATAATCGACTGTGCTGGTGTTGGTAACTTCATAAACCCAAAAGAGGACATCTTGTGCTAAAAACTGCTGCCATTGCATTCCTCTTACCTTGACCTCTAGACCAAGTCCATTTCTAGTCGCGTTTGTCGAATCTGGTTTAAATGCCACATTCCATTTATTATATTGGGGGTAATTGAATTCTTCATCATTATTATCATCCATTACAAAGAAACTTTCTTGCTGGATATTCTGAATGTCTTTTCCAAAATAGCCGTTCCAGGATCCTCTCCAACCAGGATCATTCCCATCATTTAGTTTATTTGGCCAATATTGTGGCCAAGTATTTGCATTAGTGCTGATCGCTACGCTTTCTTGGTTTTCATTAAAGTAGCCAGATTGAGGTTCAAATCCCCAAGATTTTCCTCCAGGTGACTCTTCAAAACCAGTAGAGGTTGGTCGATTAGCGGGAGAGATAACGACAGACCGAAATGTTACAGGATTGCCAGAGGTATCTAGTGTTGTGATTTCAGCTCCAACCATTGGCGAAACATCTCCAATATAACCATTGTTATCGTTCAGCCAAGCTCCCCTAGGTCCTTTATTAGATGGCTGTCCCACAACACCCCAATTTCCAAAAACGGTCCTGACCAAGTTTCCATTATGAATTCCAGTACGCCTGAATTGCCTCCCAGAAGATTCTTGGGCAATGCAGTAACCAAGCATTAATGCAATGATGAGAACCCTATGCTTAAAAGACATAACTGAATCCAATTTCTATCCTTCTGGGGTTAGAATAAAAAGTTTCATTTCTGAACCAATTAGCAATCGAATTTATGGGTTCACCTGTATTTTGACTTTCTGCTATTTTTTTCCATCGCGTATAATCAGCTGATCCAGAATCATCATACACTTTGTATTGATTTAATGTGTCAAAAATATTTTTTGCTCTAATAAAAAAGGTTACACCTTCTTTAAGTATAAAATAACCTTTGGCATCTACATTCCAGGTCATTGGTTTTTTTCCTGAATTTAAAACAAAAGAGGATATATCCTCCGTGCTCAGCGGGGTGTAGGGTAGACCCGAACCTAATTGGTAGATACCAGAAAGTCCCCATTGTTTAGTATCATATGCTAAAGAAAGATTAACGGTATTTCTCTGGTCCCAGTCCAATGGTATCATTTGTACCTCAGGTAGCGATCCACCCGCTATTGCATTCCTAGCTTGTTGCGGATCTGATGCGGATCCCCGTGCTATTTGAAATGTATAATCAAGGTTTCCTGAGAAACCGTTGGTTTCTCTTAGATTTAAGGATAGAACCAAACCTCTGATATATGCGAAGTCGGAATTTTCAAGTTTATTATATGATGCGGATCCTCCAAATAATGTGATTTCCTCAGACCTTGTACCAGCCAGGTCTCTTATATCTCTAAAATATGCAGTTATATCCAAGGCCATGTTATAAGCTATTTGTTGCTGCAGCCCAAGCTCCCCTTGAATGGTTTTTTCAGGTCTTAGATCTGCGTTTCCTATCACACCAATATTACCCGTTCCTTGACCTAGGTCGAAATCAGGGTTCATATACAGCATTTCAAATCTTGGAACCTGAAAAAAATGTCCATAAGAAAAATGAATTACACCAGTTGTAGAAAAAGGAAA
>CAYLUE010000006.1:23886-36462 GCA_964386795.1 uncultured bacterium | reverse complement strand
ATCAATTCATTGAATTCCATCTTATCTTGAATGTACGCACTCATTTCAAAGGGCTTGAACGAGTAAGAGCTGGAATATATAGTTGAATCAGGGAAACGCTGTGGAGTAATCAAAAAAGGGCTATCGACAAGTTCATTGAAACTAGCTTTTGAATCAGGAGGTCTTAGCTGATAATCATTATAGGATAGATCATGATATCTCAACTCTAATCCAGCTTTTATCTTATTCTGTTTATTCCATTGTGATGTTAGGTCTGATTTGATAGTAGTCGTTCCCGTAGATCTGGAAAATACAGATAGGTTCGTTCCGCCGGTCAAAAAGCTATACGGTTGTGAATTTAAAAGCTTAGGGTGTACATATTTATCCCATTGGTTTTTTTCGTAGGTGCGATGGTCATAGGATTTATTAAAATTTGTAAATCCAATCGTAACAAAAGTGTTGGTTGAAACACTATGATTGAGCTGTAATAAATGTGTGATACCTGACCGAAAGCGGTTCAAGTTACCATCGGGATTATACCTATACATTCTATCATAATCTTGATAGCGTACATTATCATTGATTAGTGAATATTTTAATTTTGTAAGAGGGGCCATGTTATAGATTAGTTTACCTTGAATATAGGTTTTTTCATTCCAATCCATGGGGACGAACTGATTATCCCCTTTGCCGGGATTTAAAGTGTCCCCATTTACAATTTCCAATCTATGAATGTTGAAATTATCGCTCTGATCAAAATAGGAAATATTCTCTGGGTTAAAGCGTCTTTGTCCTTGATATACACCTTGATAATAAATATTTCTAGCTGTGATATTATAAAAAAGCTTATCTCTAATTATTGGACCTTCCACATTTAATTCCAGATTGCGTGTTGATACAGGATTAAAGCTCTTAATATTTGGAAAAAGACTGCTTTTATTGGATAAAAAGTCTCCCCCATAGAGCGTTGCATTACCGCGGAAATCATTAGAACCATCTTTGGTAACAATATTCACTATTCCACTCATCGCTTGACCGTACTCTGCATTGAAAGCACCCGAAATAACCTGCATTTCAGCAATGGCATTGGTATTTACATCTATAATTGCGCCCCCATCAAAGACATCTGTCATCGGAACACCATCTACCCAATATGCAACTTCCCCTGAACGCCCACCTCTTAAGTGCCCCTGGACAAACCCGGCTTGTAGTTCCAAAATTTCTGACACTTCAGTAACAGGAAGATTACTAATCATATCTGAATTGATGATAGCAGTAGAAGCGGTCAAATCTTTAGTGATCAAAGGTCGAGTAGCGATGACATTTACCTCCTCAGCTGATATGACATCTTGAATCAGCTTAGCATCAATTGTAGTGGTTAGATCTGATTGAATAATTACATTTGAGATATTTGTTTTAGCATAGCCAATCATCAGCACTTGAATTTTGTATTTACCTGGCGGCACCTTGATGATTGTGTAATTACCTTCAAGGTCAGTTGCTGCACCTAGCTCTGTGCCTACAATAATCACATTGCAACCAATCAATGGTTCCCCAGTTTCCTTATCAGTGATTCTTCCCTTTAAGGTGCCAGTGATACCAGCGGCTTGAAGAGTAGTGCAAAGCGTGAAGTAAAGAAATAATTTTAATCTAATTTTTATCATCAATTATTGGGTAGGGGAAAAGTGAATAGCCTGACCACCACCTGGCTTAAGATCAAGAACCAGCTCATCCGAATGCTTAAAATTGCGCTGATGAATTTCAAGCTCTTCAGGTTTATCTAGCCATCCCCCATTTTCTGGATCACTATATATTCTTGCATTATAATTTTTACCCTTATCTAGAAAAGATAATGGAATACTAATTTTCCTCCCCTTTTCATTTGTGATGCTACCTAAGAACCAATCTGCGCTATTTTTATCCTTACGAACAACGGTAATGAATTGACCAATTTCACCATTTAATACTAAGCTTTCAGACCAATCAGTAGGAACATCAAGAATAAATTGAAAACCTGGGTGTCCTTCATAATGCTTTGGAAGATCAGCAGCCATTTGAACTGGTGCATAAATGACAACGTATAGCGCAAGCTCTTTCGCTATGGTACTCGGTATTTTATGATTAGTATTTATCTTTTTATTCTCAGGTGAGAAATAGCGATAATTTGTCAGCTTAAATATTCCAGGTGTGTAGTCCATTGGGCTGGATAGTAGTCTGGTAAAAGGTAAAATAGTTGTGTGGTTTGGTTTATTATTGTCTTTTGTGGACATAAAGCCATTGAACTCTTGACCTTTTGCACCTTCTCGAGAAAGCATATTTGGGAATGTTCTTCTCAGTCCAGTATCTTTTATTGGCTCATGAACAACTAGCCCTACTTGATACTTTGCTGCGGTCTCTAATACTTTTCTGAAATGCTCAACCATGTATTGTCCATGATGCCATTCCCTATGAACCTTACCATCTTTTCCTATGCGTTTGATATTTTGACTTCCATCATTCACGTACCCTGTCTTGACAACTCTAATGCCATTTGTATTACAATATTCAAATGCTTTTTCAAGTTGACTTTCATAGTTTGAGATTTGCGTTCCAGTTTCATGGTGACCAACTAAGCTAATCCCCTTCTTTTTTGCGTAAGAGAAAATTTTCTTAGCATCAAATTCAGGGTGCGTTTTATAAAAGCTGAACTTTTCACCATCTCCAGTACAACACCAATTTTCATCCCATCCTAAATTCCAACCTTCTACCAATAATCCATCAAAATTATATTTTGATCCAAAGTCTATATAATCCATAACGCGTTCAGTCTTTGCACCGTGATGTGGTCCCGATCCCCAAGTTGACTGATTAGTCCCTATCATTTCCCACCAAAGGCCAATGTACTTCCCAGGTTTAATCCATTTTGTGTCTTTTAATTTATTTGGTTCATTAAGATTAAGGGTAAGGGTTGACATTGGTAGCTCTGAAGCTTTATTAGCAATTAATACCGTTCGCCATGGTGTTTGAAGATCGGAGTCTACATAAACCTTTACGCCACTAGACCAGGGAATAAGGTCGCATTCAAGGTTTTTTGTTCCGTTAACTTTCAAGGTCATGCTAGAATAATCAGTTAGATTGGCCTCATGAATTGCAAATGTTATTCCATCAGAACGCTCAACTGTAAATGGGGTTTGCACCGCTTCAGGTCCTTTGCGTGGACCTCCTAGATTCTCCACTATCTGTGAGTATTTATCTCTTGATATTTCACTGATCAAAGTATTTGCATAAAGAAATTCATATCGCCTATAAGCATATGCAGGGATCCACCAAGATGGTGAATCTTCCTCTAAATTAAATTCAGTAAGCTCATCAATTATTTCATATTCAGCATTATCCTTTTGAGGAATCTCATATCGAAAACCAATCCCATCATTGAAGACTCTAAAGCGTACCCCTATCACCCTATCTTGCTCTGAAACAAGCTGAAGAAAAAGTTCATTATGATGATCTAATATGACTTCTTGCTCACCCCAGATCTGTTTCCACTGTGATCGCGCCCTACTTCGCTTGGCGTTTTTTATCTTCAGATTCGAATCAAAAGAAAATTCATTGGTGATCAACCCTAATTTCGACAAGCTAACAATCTGCGTTGCGCCCTTTTTGATAGTATAATAAAGACCACCATCTTTATGCTCTAAGTTCACTTTAATCGATTTATCGGGAGAAGATATCTCGTACGTATTTGATAAATTATTATCGCAAGAAGTTTGAAAAAAAATCAAAAATAAGAATAATATATTCTTTTTTCTACTTTTGTAAGTTTTATCAATAATCATTATGTTTTAAACCTTACCGAATTTGTTCGTATTTGAAATTTATACTTATGAAAAGTAACCAAAATTAAATATAAATTTGGTTTTAAGCATCACTACTAATTTTTTATATAATGCCAAGAATAACCATAAAAATATTTTTAGCAAATTTAATTACTTCCGTAATTGTGTTTTCACAACCTGTGGTTGAATACGAACCCTTATTTCCTAGCGCAGACAAACCAATTAGAATTCTTTTCTATGCAGATAGAGGTACAAAAGGGCTAATGGGTTTTTCAGGAGATGTCTATGCGCACACTGGCATCATAACTGATTTAAGCACAAAACCATCCGATTGGAAATATGTGAAAACAGGGTGGGGCCAAAACACCAATGAAACCAAGCTCAATCGATTAGGAAAGGATCTTTACGAATTGAAGATCGATGATATTCGATCGTATTATGGAGTATCAGGATCAGAGAAGATCCTTAGGTTGGCTTTTGTTTTTCGAAGCGCCGATACATCTAAAGAGGGAAAAGATGATGGCGGAAAAGATATATTTATAGATTTGACTTCAAGCGGACTTAACATTGCTCTTATTCATCCAAAGATCTCTTTGCCGAATCCATTATTCACAGCTAATGATACTACCGTAAATATATTAGCAGTAGCTAATTCAGCTGAAAATAAAATAAAGAAATTTGAAATTTGGATAAATGATAACTTGATCCAATCCACAGATAACGATTCAATTTCTCATTCTGTAAATCTATCAACACCTGGCCATTGGGATATAAGAATTTATGCTGAAGATACCAATGATCTTTCTGATAGTCTATTCTTTCGAATGATCTATGTTGGCTCAGCGATAATTCAATCCATACCAGATGGTATTGCCGATGGAATAAACCATAATGCTGATGGCACCACCACTTTTGTTCTGCATGCGCCATATAAAAATCACGTTTTTGTAATTGGGGATTTCAATAATTGGATGGCAGATAATGAATACTTAATGAAAAGAAGCGGAAATATTGAAAACGCTAGATGGTGGATAACTATTGATAATTTAACCACTAAAGATCATTATTTATTTCAATATCTTGTTGATGGTTCCATTCGCATTGCGGATCCTTACTCTGAGAAAATTCTGGAACCAAATTATAATTCTGGTATTCCTAAAAGCGTTTATCCTAATCCAGAAATTTATCCTGATAGGCATACAAAATTTGACGTTTCTGTTCTAGAAACAAATACCCCTGATTATATTTGGACAACATTGTCCTATAATATACCAGAACCTTCACATCTTAATATCTATGAAATATTGGTTCGCGACTTTAGCGCGCAGCATCGTTTCCAAGCAATTATCGACTCTCTTGATTATTTAGAAAGACTGGGAATTAATGCCATTCAGTTAATGCCAATCACTGAATTTCAGGGTAATAACAGCTGGGGATACAATCCATCATTTCTTTTTGCGATCGATAAGTATTATGGATCTAGGAACGAATTTAAATCATTGGTTGACTCATGCCACGCTAGAGGTATTGCAGTCATTATGGATCTAGTAATAAATCACTCTTATGGAAGCTCCCCCTTTTTTAGACTTTACAATGATGGCAAACCAACTGAGCAGAACCCATGGTTCAATCGTGAACACAACTTTGCCAATACTTCTGCCCATTGGGGTTACGACTGGAATCATGAAAGTCCTGATACTAAAAAACTTTTTAAGCGGGCAATTAGTTTTTGGATGGGTGAATATAAAATAGATGGTTTTCGTTTTGATTTTACAAAGGGAATAGGCAACAACTATAAACCACTTAGTGACCCCTGGGGCAGTCTTTACGATGCAGATCGTATTGATCTATTAAAGGAAATTTCACAAAATGTTTGGGATAACAATAAAGATGGAATCGTTATTTTTGAGCATCTTAGCGAAGATAAAGAGGAGAAAGAGCTTGCTGAGCATGGGGCACTAATGTGGTCAAATGGAAACCACAATTATGGTGAAAACTTAATGGGCTATTACTCAGGGGATAATGCTTCATTATCATGGACTTACTTCAAAAATCGAGGATGGAGTGTTCCCAATGCCCTTGTATATATGGAAAGTCATGATGAGGAACGGATCATTTACAAAGCGTTAAACTATGGCGCATCAAATGGAAATCACAATATTAAGCGATTGGATATCGCGCTTGAAAGATTAAAAACGATCGGTTCCATCTATTTTCTCCTTCCCGGACCAAAAATGATCTGGCAGTTTGGAGAGTTAGGCTATGATCAATCCATTGATTATAATGGTCGACTCGGCAACAAGCCTATTCTTTGGAATTATTTTGATGATAGATCTCGAAGAAATGTATATGATTCTTGGTCTTATTTTATGAGCCTAAGAAAATCATTTGCAATCTTCTCTAATCCTGAATCTAAAATACAAACATGGCTGAATGGATCGATAAAGAAAGTTATCTATCAATTTGAAGGTAACAATGCAGTTTTGGTTTCAAACTTAGATTTACAAGAAGCAGATATAATTATTGACCTACCTCATAAGGGGATATGGTTCAATCCTTTTTTAAATGATTCCATAGCCTTTGATAGTACAAAAATAGCATTGAGCATTCCTGCGGGTAGATTTATACTGCTGACCGATTTTATAATTCCTCCTGCAAAAGCAGGCGTAACGCTTCTTTCGGTTAATCAACCTCAAGATCAAGCAAGCGATTCACCATTCCTGGTGTATCCGAACCCTTCTAATTCATCTGTGGTCATTAATTACCAATTAAAAGATGAGCAACATATATCGGTTAACATTTTTGATATACTTGGACGACACGTAGTTCAGTTAGTTAATGATTTTCAAAGAAATGGAAATCATAAAGTAGTTTGGCATGGAAAAAATTTCTCAAATGAAACTGTTTCGCCAGGAGTTTATCTAGCAAAAATTACTATTGGAGAAAAACGATACAACCATAAAATCGTTTTATTAAAATGAGAAAAGATAGTACTTGGTATCAGCGTGAAATAAGCCTGCCTTCATTTACTAGAGGATTTCATATAATCACGCCTTATATTATTGACGCTGCACCGGAAATAAAAAATTTCTCTGTAGGCATGTTGCATCTATTTATTAAGCATACCTCAGCATCCATTGCAATTAACGAGGGTGCAGACCCCTCAGTTCGTATTGATTTTGAGACGCACTTTAATAAACTGGTACCTGAAAATTCACCTGATTTTATCCATAATGCTGAAGGCCCAGATGATATGCCAGCCCATATTAAATCAGCGATACTAGGATCATCATTATCGATTCCAATTACTGATGGAAATATCAATCTTGGTACATGGCAGGATATCTATCTCTGCGAGCATCGAAACCATGCGAGCGATAGGAAATTGATTATTTCAATCGAAGGGAATTTGATTTAATGTTTTTATATAATAAATTTATGTATACAAAATGAACTATAATTATTTATTAATTAAAAACATAAAAACACCTTCACTTCTATTATTTGCTCTATTGCTAGGATTTTCAATACTGAGTTGCGAAGATGAACGAGAGACCAATACAAAAGTCAGCTTATTTATCAATGAATTATTAGCAAAAAATGATGATTGTTGCCCTGATGAATTAGGAGAGTATGATGATTGGTTTGAGCTCTATAATTCTGGCGATAAAGATATCAATATTGAAGGAATGTATGTTACAGATTCCCCCGGTAATGAATTATATAAAATTCCTTCTTCTTCAAATAATGCAATGACCGTTCCTTCAAAAGGCTATCTTGTTTTATGGTGTGACAAAGAAAGCGAACAAGGAGCGAATCATTTAGAGATGAAATTGAAAACCGAAGGTGAGTACATTTTTCTTATTGACACTGATAGTGTAACAATTATTGATTCAGTTTCGTTTGGAATACAAGAAGCAGATATATCATTTGGGCGCAGCCCTGATGGAGCTGATAATTGGGAATTTTTATCAGTTCCTACCCCAGGTAGCCCAAATAAACAATAATTTAATCATTATTATGCTGTAAGCGATTTATTGTAGATTCGATATCTTATTTAACTAATGATTATAAAGTTAGTCTAAAATTATAAATGAAAATAAAAAAAGGACTTTAGAGGTGCGGAAAAAAATAATTATTATCACATTATTATCCATGTCATCCATTATGTTTGCTCAGCGAGGTGGCAGACACGGCGGGATGAGCAAGCAAGGGCAAATGGACCCTAGCAAGGCTCCAAAGATTGGCCAGGTCTATGGTACAGTGGTTGATTCAGTTTCTGGCGATCCAATACCCTATGCGTCTGTATCAATAGTGAACGCTCGTAGTAATACCATTATGACGGGCGGTATTACCGATGACGATGGAAATTTTCATGTAAAAGAAATTGCATTGGGACGCCATAAGATCGTTATCGAATATATTGGATACAAGAAAAGAGAAATGGGTCCATATACTTTTCTACCATTTGGTAAAAATAAGACCGAATATAACCTCGAAAAAATTTCAATGGACCAAACTGCTTTACAGATGGAGGGAGTTACCGTTCAAGGAGAGCGCCCATTATTTGTTCAAACTGCCGAAAAACGTATTTTTAATGTAGAGCGCAATTCTTTGACCACCGGTGGGTCTGCGATTGATGCCCTACGTCAAGTACCTGGCGTGGAAGTTGATCCTGATGATAACATTAGCTTGCGGGGTAATACCAAAGTGAATTTAATGATCGATGGTAAGCCGTCAAGTATCGCAGGTGGCGATATCAAATCATTACTACAAAGTGTTCCAGCGGCTAATATTGCAGATATTGAAGTAATGACCAATCCCGGCGCTAAATACGACCCCGAAGGAATGGCAGGCATTATTAATATCGTATTAAAAGAAAATAGATTTGCAGGCCTTAATGGCAACGTTAATACCGGTGGCGATACGCAGGGTGGATCAAATTTCTCTGGTCAAGTTAACTTTCGAAATACAAAATTTAATTCCTATATCAACTTAGGCATGAACAATAAAGTATGGATTTCAGATGGATCAAGTTATCGTAAAATGGAATTTAAGGAATTTGAGAATATTCTTAATCAAACCTATGACTCCAAAGGAACTGGACCCAATCTTTTTGTAAAAACAGGTGGTGAATATTTTATTGATCCTAGTCAGTCTTTGGGGCTTTCATTTACATTAAGTGATGGTAAAAATTCTCGCGATAATGACAATTATACGTGGGACAAAGGACCTGGTGATTCAAGATATATTAGAATTAGCGATACAGACAGCGATCGAGGTGGCTATAATATGAACTTCAATTATGATAAGAAGTTCAAGGACCCAAAGCATAAACTTACATCTTACCTCAGGCTTTCAGATGGCAATAATATTGGTGATAACGAATATAAAAATACCGAGTGGGATACGTTTGAGGACTTCTTTGACAATGCAAATGAAGCAAGAAATGGTCAGGATGGAAAAAATAATGGTTTTGATTTTCAGTTAGATTATACGCGTCCTTTTGAAAGCGGCAGCAAGCTTGAGGTTGGTTTTTCTAGCAAGTCAAATGATCGAGATGATTCTCAATCGGCAGAGGTATACGATTATACATTGAATCAATTTGTCAATGATGATGAATTTTCCAATGACTTTAATTTTAATGAAAATATTCATGCAGCCTATCTCCAGTATGGCGGTTCTTATTGGTTTATTGGCTATAATGCGGGGCTGCGCTATGAGGCTGTTGATATGCTTTCAGATCTCAAGAGCAATGCAGATAAGTATGAAAATTCATACAATAGTTTATACCCAAGCCTCTCGTTTACCTTTGGAGCGCCTCAATTTGTTCAATTGCAAGCAAGTTACTCCAAACGTGTTCAACGGCCACGCAGTAGACAGCTCAATCCATTTATTTCTAGACAAGACAGCCGAAATTATCGTTCGGGAAATCCTTTTTTAAAACCCGAATACACGGACTCTTATGAAATCAATCTCTCTCGTTATTCTAGAGGACTCTCGCTTAGTTTGGGTACGTACTACAGAAATACGACTGACGAGATTACTAGACATAAAGAGGTTAATGCGGATGGTACATCTCTAGCGACCTATGAAAACATTGGCACAAAAGAGACCAAAGGTTTTGAATATAATATTGTTGGGTCCCTTGGTGAAAAAATGAGGTTGATTCTTGGTGGAAATACATACTGGGATGATATCAATACTGACATTTATGGCGATGTATACGCTAAGACCTCTAGAACAAATAATTTTAGAATTACATCCATGTTTAATGCCACCCCAACTACAGAGCTATCATTCTTTATGTTTCATCAGCCCAAAAAGAAGATCGCTATTGGCACTTTTAACGCGATGACCTGGTCTAGCCTTTCCATTAAGCAAAAGCTAATGGAAGAGAGATTAAATCTTACCATAAACGTATCCGACCCTTTCGCTATGTCCGGATTTGGATTTAGCCTAAAAAATGATTCTTGGGAACAAGAATCGGTTAGAAATTTCTCATCGCGCACTGTAAGGCTTACCTTAGAATATCGATTTGGAAAAATGGAAGATAAAAGTAAATACAGCCGACAAAGACAGCAAAGAGATATGGGGTCTGATAACGAAAATTATGAAATCGATTAAAAAATAATTTTTTCTCTTTTTATTTCATTTCTCTAATTATCCGTTTATAATTGCTACTTATGAATGATAAAAAATGGATGATATACGGCGCCAATGGCTTTTCTGGCCAACTTGCTGTAGAAGAAGCGGTTCGTCGAGGACTAAATCCAGTTCTCGCTGGGCGCTCTAAAAGCATAGAATCACTTGCGAAAGAAAAGGGCCTAGAGTCTCGAATTTTTTCTTTGTCGACTGTAAATGAAGTAGCAAGCCAGATAAAAGGAATGAGTGTAGTGGCAAATTGCGCAGGTCCTTTTTCAGCAACAGCTGAGATTATGATTCAAGCCTGCATACAAGCTAGAGTGCATTATATTGATATTACTGGTGAAATTTCTATCTATGACTATGCAAATCAATGCGATAAAAAAGCTTTATCGGCTGGCGTTGTATTGTGTCCAGGTGTTGGCTCAGACGTAATTCCCACCGATTGCTTAGCAGCATATCTTAAAGATCGTCACCCGGAATCCACTCATTTGGCGATGGCTTGGCATACGCAAGGATCGAAGGCAAGCAAAGGTACCGCTAAAACATCTGCTCAAGGATTGTTTTTAGGTGGCAAGGTTCGAGAAAATGGAAAAATAATACAAGTTCCTTTAGCGTTTAAGGAGCGCAAGATAGATTTTGGTATTGGACAATATAATGCAATGACCATTCCATGGGGTGATGTGTTTACCGCTTACCATAGTACGGGTATTCCAAATATTGAATTCTATTTTTCTCGCTCACCAAAAGCAGTTAAAAAAATAAAACGATACCAAAGATTTCTCTATCTGTTTAAAAGCAAATGGGTCATTAAAATGATTCAAAATCGCATTGAGCGTAAATGGAAAAACCCAACACCTGAGATACGCAAAGAAGGAAAATCATTTTTTTGGGGTGAGGTTAAAGATGATAAGGGCAAAGTTCTAACGGCGCGGTTTTCAACCGGGGATGGTTATGATGTAACTGCTGTTGGAGTTGTAGTGGTTTCTGAATATCTTTTGCAAGATCACAACCATAAAGGTTATTATACGCCCAGCATTTTAATGGGAAAAGAGTTAGTCAAGCAAATGCCGGGATACTCAGGTATAGAATTTTCAGATGAATAAAGAAACATTATATAATAAAAAAGATAGACAGCTGCTATTAAAGGAACTCAAAGCAGAGCCTTTTAATCGGATTACATGCTCATTTTATAATTATATAGATATAGATGATCCGCAATCATTTAGGAATGAGCTTTATCGAGATTTGAATAGTATCAACGTATTTGGAAGGGTGTATGTCGCATCCGAAGGTATCAATGCCCAGGTTAGTTGCCCCGAACATCAATGGGAGGCCTTTATTAAACAGCTAAACTCCTGCAAATATTTAACAAATGTTCCAATAAAGCGCGCCATTAAAGATGGAAGCTCATTTTACAAGCTAACGGTAAAAGTAAAAAATGAAATCGTAGCATATAATGTTAAAGATACAGAATACGATATGAATAGGGTTGGTGAGCATTTATCTGCGGAAAAATTCAATGAAAAATTAGATAACCCTAATACGATTGCAGTGGATATGAGAAATTATTATGAAAGCGAAGTAGGAAGATTTGAAAATGCAATTACACCAGACGTTGATACTTCCCGTGATCTTTTACCTACTGTGAAAAAATTACTCCAAGGTCATGAAGCTAATGATATTCTTTTATATTGCACCGGAGGAATACGTTGTGAAAAGGCCAGCGCCTATCTCATTAATAATGGATTTGAAAACGTAAGCCAGCTCGATGGCGGAATTATCCAATATGCCCATCAAATAAATGAGAAAAATTTGAAATCAAAGTTTATCGGAAAGAATTTTGTTTTCGATAATCGCATGGGAGAATCAATTACAGATGATATAATTGGATCTTGCCATCAGTGCGACACGCCATCAGATAGGCATATTGATTGTGGGAATGATGCATGCCATATACTTTTCATTCAATGCGATGCATGCCATGCAACATACAATGGGTGCTGTTCTAAAGAATGCAAAGACTTTGCTAGCTTTCCTATTGAAGAACAGCAGATATTAAGAAAAGATCCTGATCGCGTAGTATCCAAAGCGCGTTATTCCAGTAGAATCAAACCCAAATTAAAAGAGATGAATT
>CAYLUE010000006.1:19186-23786 GCA_964386795.1 uncultured bacterium | reverse complement strand
GCTGAATTGGTATTTGTGAATTATGGTATTCCAAAAGATTATGAAGAACTAAAGCGGATGGGTATTGATGTAAGAGGGAAAATTGTAATAGCAAAATATGGAGGATCTTGGAGAGGAATAAAGCCAAAAGTTGCGTATGAGAATGGCGCAATTGGATGTATCATGTATTCAGATCCAAAAAATGATGGCTACGTTGTTGGTGATGTATATCCCGAAGGGCCGTATCGTATGGAATATGGCATTCAAAGGGGTTCGGTCGTTGATATGCCGATGTATCCTGGCGATGCATTGACGCCAGGTGTTGGTGCAAAAAAAGATGTGGAGCGCCTATCCATTGAAGATGCACCTACAATTATGAAAATACCTGTTATGCCAATTTCTTATGCCGATGCATTGCCACTATTAAAAGCACTCAAAGGGCCCGTGGTTCCTGACAGCTGGAAAGGTGGCCTCCCAATTACTTATCATATTGGTCCTGGGCCAACAAAAGTCAACCTACATTTGGAATTTGATTGGGGTCTTCGAACAGCATACAACCCCATTGGACGCCTAAAAGGATCCGTATATCCTAATGAATGGATCATGCGTGGTAATCACCATGATGGATGGGCGCAAGGTGCTGCTGATCCCATTAGCGGAATGGTTTCTTTAATGGAAGAAGCCAGAGCTGTAGGTGAATTGGTAAAAACCGGTTGGCGACCAAAACGTTCATTGATTTATGCGGGATGGGATGCAGAAGAACCCGGGTTACTTGGGTCAACTGAGTGGGTGGAATATCATCGTGATGATATAAAGGAAAAAATGATCGCCTATATCAATACTGATGGAACTGGAGTTGGATATTTAAGCATGGGCGGTTCGCATTCTTTAGAAAAGTTTGTTAATGAAATCATTCGGGAAGTTAAAGACCCGGTTCATGAAGTTACTCTAGAAAGTAGGCTACGATCCCGATTGAGAGTTAGAGAATATAATTCCTCAGATTATAAGGATCAGAAGGAGTCAGATCGGAATGATTTGAGGCTATATCCTATGGGATCAGGATCAGACTATACCGCATTCATTCATCATGCTGGCGTGCCATCATTGAATTTGGGTTTTGGCGGTGAAAGCGGTGGAGGTTCTTATCATTCAATTTATGATTCATATGACCACTACAAGCGTTTTAGTGATGGTGAATTCAAATATGGAACTACGCTTGCAAAAGTCAATGGGCGTCTTGTGATGCGTTTATCAGAGGCAGATATTCTACCATTTCGGTTTGTAAATATGGTTGATAATATTGGAAAGTTTATTGATGATAATAAACAGCTTGCTGAGGATATAAAAAAACATACTCAACTAAGAAATAAATTATTAGATAATAATGACTTTACAATTGCACGGAACCCTAAGAAAAAATATTTAGCTCCAGATCGTCTTAAACAGGTTCCCGACTTTAATTTTAAGGCACTTGAAGATGCATTTGACCGATTAACTACTAGCGCATGGAATTATGAGAAAGCTTTATCAAATTATAAAAAAGGATCACTTTCTGCAGAACAGAAATCCGAATTAAACGATCTACTGAAAAATGTAGAGCAGGCCCTTACAAGTGAAAAAGGTTTGCCACGCAGGGATTGGTTTAAAAATATGATCTATGCACCAGGGTATTATACTGGATATGGTGTAAAAACCCTTCCTGGTATTCGCGAAGGCCTTGAGGAGAAAAAGTGGAATGAAGTAAGGGACTATATTCAAGAAATTGCTCAAGCCTTAGATCGAGCTAGCGCTATGATTAATTCAGCTTCAAAGCTATTAGCAGTTGATTGAATAAATATCGCATTAAAAAAACTATCTCAATTATTTTTATTTTTTTTGGAATAGTAAATTTCAATGATCCAGACTGGTTCATTTGGTTTCCATTATATTTTTTTATCGCACTTTTGCCATTTACCCCTATTAATTCAACAAAAATTATTTATTCATGTGCAGTTATTATATTGGGTTTAGGATTATTAACTGCTTTTGGATATTTAGATAGATTCATGCCGATTCAACAGGATGCAAAGATGGCAAATATGATTGAAAATCAGAGAGAAGGGTTGGGTCTAGTATTGGGGGCTTTCTGGATAGCTTTTGCAAATAAATTCAACGATGAGAAAATATAAATGAAAACTAAATTATCATTACTAATAACGATTACTTTTTTTGGCTGTATGAAAGAAACAAAAACACCACCCGACACAATAATGAAGCCTTTTGAGATCACCATGCATAGTGATACTAGAATTGATAATTATTATTGGATGCGACTTACTGATGAACAAAAAAATGCAAAAAATTACGATAACCAGACACAGGAAGTTGTTGATTATATAACTGAGGAAAATAGCTATACCCGGTCGAGTCTTTCTCATACAAAGAAATTGCAAAAAACGCTTTACAAAGAAATGGTATCTCGGATAAAAAAAGATGATGAATCCGTACCTTATTATAAAAATGGTTACTACTACTACTCTCGCTACGAACAAAATAAAGAGTACCGTATCCATTGCAGGAAAAAAGACTCTTTAGAAGCCAAAGAGGAAGTGATACTAGATGAAAATGAACTTGCTAAAGGCTATGATTATTTTGCTGTTGCAGGCAGAAATATAAGTCCAGATAATAATTGGCTAGCCTATGGGGTTGACACGTTAAGTCGGCGTATATATGAGGTGCACTTTAAGAATTTAAATACCGGCGAGGTGCTCAACAATACTATTTCAAATAGCACAGGAAGTGTGGCGTGGGCCAATGATAATCAAACAGTTTTTTATACAAGTAAGAATCAAACTACTTTACTTGGAGAGAAGATTTGGAGGCACAAAGTAGGAAAAAATACACCGGATAAAATGATGTATCATGAAAAGGATGATACCTATTACAATGGCGTATACCAATCAAAGTCAGGCAAATTTATTATTATTTATCATTCCAGTACATTGATTAGCGATTATCAAATTCTAGATGCCAATAACCCGGATGGCAAATTCAAAAGATTTACTTCAAGAGATTTTGACCATGAATACAGTATTGATCACTATAAGGATAAGTTCTATATCGTCACTAATTGGAAAGCAAAAAATAACCGCTTAATGGAAACTCCAGATAATAAAACTTCGATATCAAACTGGAAAGAAGTCATTCCACATAGAAAGAGCGTACACCTTTTGGGTATGGAGATTTTCAAGGATCATCTTGTCTTGAGTGAGCGAAAAGATGGTCTAAGAGAATTAAGAATTATTAATCAAAAAAATGGAAAAGATGAATATATTAATTTTGGGGAAGAGTCGTATACTTCATGGATTTCTGTCAATGAAGAATTTGATACAAATTTATTAAGATATAGCTATTCTTCTTTAGTTACTCCATTTTCTACTTACGACTACAATATGGATACTGGAGCTTTAGAACTAAAAAAGCAAGATGAGGTTGTAGGCGGATACAAGAAAGAAGACTATATATCTAAGCGCACTTATGCGACCGCAAGAGATGGAAAAACTATCCCTATATCAATAGTGTATCGCAAAGATAAAAAACAAGATCAATCTCAAAATCTTTTGTTATATGCGTATGGTGCTTATGGATCTACGATCGACCCATACTTTAGCTCTACAAGGCTCAGCTTATTAGATAGAGGATTCATTTATGCAATTGCTCATGTTCGAGGTGGGCAGATTTACGGTAGAGAGTCGTATGATGATGGTAGAATGTTAAATAAGAAAAATACATTTTATGATTTTATTGACGCAGGTAAATACTTAATTGATAGTAAGCATACAGATTCAGATAAATTGTACGCACAAGGCGGCAGTGCTGGCGGTCTATTAATTGGCGCGATTTTGAATATGGAACCATCAATATGGAATGGTGCGATTGCTGCAGTTCCTTTTGTAGATGCGGTCACTACAATGGCAGACCCTTCAATTCCTTTAACTTCTGGGGAGTGGGATGAATGGGGAGATCCAAGAGAGAAAAAGTATTATAACTATATGCTTTCCTATTCACCGTACGATCAAATTAAAAATACAAATTACCCAAATATTCTAGTGACATCAGGGTTTTTTGACTCTCAAGTTCAGTATTGGGAACCTTTAAAGTACGTGGCAAAGCTTCGAGATCATTGGCAAGGTGAGAATAATTTATATTTGCACATGAATATGGATGCTGGACATGGGGGTAAATCTGGAAGATTTCGCCGATACAAAGAATATGCACTGCAATATGCATTTTTACTCGATTTAGGTGGAATAAAAAAATAGGCAATTATTTTGTAAATCAGCTCTTCAAGGCGTAATTTATAATACAATGATGAAATCTATTATACTTAGCACTAGCTTATTATTGAGTCTCTTCCTTCAGGGATGCTATACGCAATTAGCTATATTTTATCCTGACCCTGAAATAGAATCAAATGAAGAGGATCAATTTTACGATACCTATAAACGCGCATTCCCTAGCATGAAGGGCGAATCTTATGCCCAAGATGGTAGAGCTTCTATGCCGCTAGCCTATTCAGCGATGCAACGCAGGGTATACTCTCCCTATTCTGGATATTATTATGGCTACAATGATGATTATT
>CAYLUE010000006.1:0-19086 GCA_964386795.1 uncultured bacterium | reverse complement strand
GTTCATCACTACGATGCACTTATGTCCTTTTCAGGTTACAGCAATTTTAAAAATGGTCTAGAGTTTCCTATCAATGCTGATGGGCAATTATTCTATTATACATTTGAGCGCGGAGTGCAGCGACATGAAAAAATAATGAGCAATGGCGCACGGGACCAGTTAACATTTTCATTTGGAATAGCCTTATCACCTGATTTTGCGGGAGGGCTTTCGGTTTCTAGAATGAGTGGATTGGAGAATTATGATTTTGAATTTCTTCAAAGTGATGTTGCAGACAATTTTCAACAATACCCCGCTGATTTTCATAGCTATGAATTATTTCAATCTCTTAAAACGAGGACTAAAGCCTGGAAAATAAGAGGTGGTTTAAAATATATTTATTCCCCCTTCCAGTTTGGATTAAGCATTGCGCTCCCATATAATATCAATATAGAAGAGAGCCATGGAACTCAAGAGAGATTAATTTTTGATAATGCTGAATATAGCGACACGCTTGAATTTGGATATTATGATTACAAAGTACAAATGCCTGCAACAATTGATTTTGGAGCTGCGCTAGTCACAGATGTTAATTTATCTCTATCTATCGGATTTCGAATACAAGATTGGAGCCAAATGCAGTTCAACTTAATGGATTTTGCGATTGGCTCAGATGAATACAATGCCTTAGAAGAAGAAAATAGTATTATAACTGAAGATTATAGAATCGTTTCTCAGATGCGTGTTGGAGGAGAATATTTAATATCAATATCTGAAACTTTTGGTGTAGCATTGCGATTAGGATCCGCTTTTATTCCATCTCCCAAAATTAACGAAACGGGGGAGACGATTATTTCCTCATTTGGACTTGGAATTCCAATCCAAAAAAGAATCATGGTTGATTTTGCATATTTACATTCTTATCATAAAAAAACATCCAATGATTCATATGTACCCTCTGATGTAATTGAAGAGATAAAGAAGAGTCAGTTATTATTTAATGTATCCTATTTATTTTGATTGAATAGATCTTATTATTTGGAATTAGAGGCTCAGCTCGACTAACTTTGCGAGCTTCTAATCGCCAAAAATTTATTAGTGGCTCGGTAGCTCAGTTGGTAGAGCAGAGGACTGAAAATCCTTGTGTCGGCGGTTCGATTCCGTCCCGAGCCACAAACATAACAAAGGATTTTTCATGAAAAACTTCTTCATATTTTCTGTATTGTTTTATTCAACTTTATTTTCCCAACAAAAAAAATATTTTCAGCAAGAAGTCAATTATGAAATTGATGTTACGTTAGATGATAATAATCATACGCTATCTGCTTATGAAAAAATTTCATATAAAAACAATTCTCCTGATGAGCTATCCTTTATTTGGTTTCATATTTGGCCTAACGCCTATAAGGATGATTCTACGGCTTATGCAAAGCAAGCTGGCCCTAGCTCTCGTTTTGCAAAATCAGATTCTACAGCACGAGGCTATATTGATAGTCTAGAATTTACAGTCAATGGAAGAAAGGCAAGCTGGTCATATCACCCTGAATGGATTGATGTTATAAAGTTAGAGCTGAATACTCCATTAAAATCCGGTCAAACTATTGCAATTGAGACACCTTTTTTTGTCAAACTACCAGGGGAAGTTTTTTCTAGATTAGGGCACACTGGAAAACATTACGAAATTACGCAATGGTATCCAAAGCCCGCTGTTTATGATAGAAAAGGTTGGCACCCAATGCCTTATTTAAATCAAGGAGAGTTTTTTTCTGAGTACGGGTCTTTTGATGTAAAAATTACTTTACCAGAAGATTACCGGATTATGGCTACGGGGGATCTCATTAATGGCGAGGCAGAATACCAATGGCTTAGCTCCTTGACTTCTATTACCGATTCATTAAATCGTTTATCTGAAAAAGAGTTGAAAAAATGGGCAAAAAGCCAAAATGATTCCAAAAATACAAGCAACACTGACTCCGTAAATATTGGTTACAAAACGGTTCATTTTAGACAAAAGAATGTTCATGATTTTGCATGGTTTGCCGATCAAAAATGGTTGGTACAAAAAGGAGAATTAACCCTTTCCAGTTCTTCATCCCCTATCACCCTATGGTCATTTTATCTTCCAAAGAATGCAGAGCTATGGAGCAATTCCATTGAATACCTGCATGATTCCGGGTATTGGTTTAGCAAGTATTATGGTGATTATCCCTATAACCACATTACAGCTGTTGATGGTGATCTTTCTGCGGGTGGAGGGATGGAGTATCCTAATATTACTGTCATCGCCAGCATGCCAAGTAAGCACTTGCTTGAAATGGTTATCATGCATGAGGTAGGGCATAATTGGTTTTACGGAATTGTTGGGAGCAATGAGCGCTATCATACCTGGATGGATGAAGGGTTAAATGATTATTCAAATATTCGCTATTGGCAAGACAAGTACAAAGATGCAAATGAGCGGTTTGTAGTATTTGGCCCCATTCAAGATAAGCTAGGGATTGGTAAAAATATTAAATATAGCTGGACATCTTATCTTGGATATTCAACATCTGCAAAAAGTCCTAGCGTCCAGCCGCTCAATCTTAAAGCTGATGAATACACTAGTGGTAATTATGGATTGAATTATTCTAAAACTGGTGTTTTCACCCGATTCCTCCATCATTATCTGGGTGAGGATAAAATGGATGAGGTTATGCAAAAATATTACCAAAAGTGGAAATACAAACATCCCTACCCTGAGGACTTTCGTGCCGTTTTTGAAAACAATACCAATAAAGATCTAGACTGGTATTTTAATGGCGTATTTGAGACCACAGATTACATTGATTATTCAATACGCAAAAAAGGTGGAAAATATACTGTCACTAATCATGGCACATTGAATGCCCCCGTTGAAGTTGTTTTCTATGGTAAAGATAAAAATGAGATTGATCGAACTTGGCTAGAAGGTATAGATAAAGAAAAAGATATTCAAGGTCCGAATGGTGCACGATATGCAATTATTGATCCTGATGAACACATGCCAGATGTCAAGCGCGAGAATAATGCGACAAAAAGCGCTATCCGCTTTCATTGGGTCTGGGATCAGCCGACTTATTATGATCACGACATAAATTTTGCTCCATGGACATCTTATAACTATTACAATGGCTGGACACCTGGAGTGATGTTTTATAAAGGTGGAACCCCTGGATATTCAGGCCTAACCGCTGCGGAGGTATTTTGGGATGGTAATAATAGTAAGCCAGTTGGAAAAGCCACTAAAACTTTTAATTATGAGAGTAATAATTTATTTGATAGATCCTCGTTGGCTTTCAGCGGAATGGATTTGCAAGGCAATAGAGGTGGAAAGATAAAATACAATGGATCACTAAAGAAAAATGATGCAACCAGCAATTTTTCAATGGAATTAAATCACAATATTCTAGATGAGACCGCATTGGATTCCAGCCTGTATAGCGCAGGTGCATTTACCGTTTCAGCTTTTCAGTATGATTACAATAAAAATTTTAAGGGCATCTTTGATGAAATCGCACTTAGTTCAGGCATATTGTTTGGAGAAAAATTTTCTAAAGGGTGGCTTGCAGGTCGTACACAAATAAACTTTAATAAGAAAAATAATATGCGTGTGCGAGGGTGGGTCGGTGATTATTTCAATAAAGAGGATGTTCCAAAGCATTTTCGTTCTTATTTAAGCGGTGGAATAGATCCAACCTTTTCAAGCTACGTTTTTGATCGTACGGGAATCTCAGACCTATCGGTTATGCAGCTTCAATATATAAGAAGCGGTCCAGCGCTAAGAGGCTATGCTACAGAAAATGAAATTTCACTTTCTTCATCAAACATGACATGGGGATTGAATATTGATTCGAAAATAGCATTTTTACCTACTTTTTTTTATGATATTGCTGGTGGAGATGATTTTGAAAATACCTATAGCGCTGCCGGTATTGTTTTGGGTCCAATCATCCTTCCATTATATCAAAGCTGGGAAAAAGATGATCAAACCGCAACAGATGCTAAATGGATTACTGATCGCTTGCGCTTACAATTTTCTTTATCTTTAGATTTTAGTAGAGGAATAAGGATTAGTTTATAATATCCTGAAAATGTTTATATTTGTACACTTTATTTAAAACGTATATATAGGAATTAATGATGAAAAAATTATTAAATATTTTTGTTCTATCGGCTTCCATGGTTTTTGCCCAGGAAGGCGCTTCTGTAGCTTCTGCACAGTTTGATGGCACAGGACTTGCTGCAGTTGAAACTCAAGCATTATACAATTATTTTATGGGTGAACTTGAAAAGGCAAGCGATGGTCCAATTACTGCACAGGAAAATGTTGATCAGGCAGTCGCTGGGCTTGATCTAGTTACTGCTGATTGCTACAAAAAAGATTGTATGTCTGCAGCGCAAGATGCGGTAGCAAGCAGTATTTTCTTAGCCGGAACCTTAAATTTCTCAAAAAATAAATATCGCGTAAAAGTTTATAAAGTAGATTCTTCAAATCCCGGAAAAGTTAAAACATATAAGATTCGCTATAAAGGTGAAACCGATGGATTTATTACAGAGCTTGAAATTCTTGCATGGAAGATTATGGGTAAAGAAGTACCAGGTAGGCTTAACGATAAGAGAAAGCCAAATCAAGAGGGCTTATTTGAGCAGATTGCTGAAAATCCATGGGCACAAAGAGGAGCCGTTCTTGCGGTTGCAGGCGTAGGAGCTTCATCGTACCTAAAGAATACTGCGGGAGCAGCTAAGTCGCAAGAGAAGATAGATAGCCTGCCTTCATATGATACTGCTGGAATTAAGGCGCATACAGATAGTCGCGATGGTGCGAAAAGTACAGCTATGTTATCCTTAGGAGTGACTGTTGGCTCATTGGCTTATGGTTATTTTACAGGGGTTTTCTCAGAAGAATAAGCTCAGCTGCAATGCGAAGCTAGCCAGTCAAACATTTGTTTGATCTCAGTCCTTGTATTGAAAAAATGGATAGCTACTCTTAAATCATTTGGGGCATCAACGGGCGATGTAAATGTTTTTTGGTTGATCCTTAGCTCATCATATACTTTCCACCCATTGCACCCTCGAGGAAGTTCAAGTACAAACACTCCTGAGCGTTGCGCTTTATTAGTGGGCGAAGAGACTCGATATCCACGCTGCTCCCAATCTTTGATTGCATAATCAACTAGTGTATCTATCCGATTTAATATGCGATCGATATTGATCTGTTCACACCAATATAATGCAGTGTCAAAACCAGCAAATGTCGCAAGCGCCCTGGTTCCAAATTCAAATCTTTTTGCAGCAGGTAATAGGGTATAGCCTCCTTCTTGATCCATGGATTCATGGCTATGAGAACCAGTCCAAGTTAAACGCGTTTTATCTAAAATATCTTTTCTGCAGAAAAACATCCCGGTTCCTTTTGGACCCAAAACCCATTTGTGACCACATGAACTATAATAGTCACAACCTAATTCATGAAAATTGAACGGAACGCAAAGAGGGCCCTGGGCTCCATCCAAATGATAGCGAATATTTTTTGATCTTAAATAGCGACTTATCTGCTGAGATTCATCTACCGTAAGGGCACGCCCATTGTTGCGAGAAACGTGTGGAATACTTACCATTCGCGTTTGACTGGTTGCTAGCTTTTTGATTTCTTTCACAATATCTGAACCACTATCAAAATTTAATCGAATAACCTTTACCCCATAACGAGTAGCCAATGAATACCATGGAATCGTATTGGCGGGATGTTCTTGATTAGTAATCATCACTTCATCGCCTTTTTTCCAGTTAATTGCCCATGAGGCAATATTGATTCCTTCAGAAGTGCTATGAGTAAGAGCAATCTCATTTTCATTAGCACCAAACATCGAAGCTAGATGCGCTCTTAAATCCGGCTCGACCTTGCTCATTTGAGGGGATATATCAGGGTGTACAGGTCCTTTATTTTGGAATACCAATTTTTTTGATACAGACTCCATCACGATCTTTGGGGAAGGCCCTATACCAGCGGTTTGAAAAAAAGAATCTTTAGTTGCTGGTATTGATCTTCTAGCTTTTCTAACCCATGCTTCTTCAGATTCATGTGTTGAATGAGTTAGGTGAGCGCTAAGGTAAAAAGGGCTAATTAAAGGTAAAGAAATTGAACCCTTCAAGAAGTCTCTTCTTTTCATTTTTGATCCTAACTTTAATGAATATCGATTACTGGATTGCCCAATACATCCATTATAGGTTCTATGCCTAAACCAGGGCTATTAGATGATTTCATACGTCCATTATTTCTTTGAGGTGCTCCATCTGCAATATGTACAGTTACGTAGCTATTGAAATCTGTTGCAGTAAACAGAAGTTTAGGTTGGGTGCTATGCGCTAAGTGGGCAATGGTTGCTGTAACAATATCACCGCCCCAGCTGTCTTCAATCGTCATTGCAATGCCGAGCTCTGTACATATATCTCTCGCGAGCACTGCTTTTGTAATTCCGCCAAATTTACTTATCTTAATATTAACGGCATCCATTGCTTTATCATGATATCCTCTAAGTAGTACACCAATATTATTTACACTTTCATCCAAAATAAAAGGATGGGTGGTTTTTTGTCTAACCGAAAGGCATTCTTCATAGCTTTCACAAGGCTGTTCTATATAAACATCAATATCATTAACGGCTTTAATAACGCGCAGCGCTTCATGGGCAAGCCACCCTGTATTTGCATCAGCAATTAATTTATCACCTACCTCAAGCTCTTTAGCTACGGATCGTATTCGCTCAATATCATCATTAGGGTTTCCGCCAACCTTCAATTGAAAGCGCCTGTAGCCTTCATTGCGATACTTATTAACATTACTTGCCATTGCGTCAGGTTCATCTTGTGAGATAGCCCTATAAAGGACAAAGTCTTCATCGTAGGTTCCTCCTAATAGTTTACTAATAGGCATATTGGCAGCCTTGCCTTTAATATCCCAGCAGGCGATATCAATTGGCGATTTTACATAGGGATGGCCTTTTAAGCATTGATCCATTACCATATTTATATAAGAATGATCCGTTGCGTCTAAGCCAATTAGATGAGGACCAAGCTCTTTTAAGCCTGCACGAACACCTTCAGCGTATGATGGCAAGTAAAATGGTCCCAGTGGACAACATTCACCATAGCCAATAAATCCATCACTAGTCTCAATTGCAACAACTGTTGAATCGAATATATTAACAGTCTTTCCTCCAGACCAATTATAAGAGCCTTCATGTAGTGGAAGGTCAACCTGATAAGCAGTTATGCGTTTTATTTTTTTCATCAATGGTTCTTTTTATTCAATTTATTAGTTAAAATATATATTAGAATATAACAAATGAGGTAACTATGAGATATAAGAGTATAATTATAAATTTATTTTTGATTTCAGGTCTAATTTTTGCCCAAGGTAAAAAAATATATATTTCAGCTGATCTCGAAGGGGTTGTTGGAGCTGTTACAGGCGAGCAGTTGGGACCTGGAGGTTTTGAATATAATCGTTTTCGTGAATTTATGACAGGCGAAGTCAATGCAGCTATTCAGGCGGCAAGGGCTGCAGGTGCAACTGAAATACTCGTAGCCGATTCCCATGGTAATGGCCAAAATCTATTAATCGAAAAATTGCCAAAAGATATCAAAGTGATACGATCCTGGCCCAGGCCCCTAGGGATGATGGAAGGTATAGATAAGAGCTTTGATGGGGTAATTTTTACAGGCTACCATTCAAGCACAGATAACCCAAAGGGGGTTAGAGCGCATACATTTTCAAGTGCACGCCTTACTTCTGTTAAGGTAAATGGAAGGGTGATGTCAGAAGGATCTTGGAATGCAGCAATAGCTGGTGAATTTGACGTACCGGTGATTGTAGTGTCTGGTGATGATGCCGCTGTGGATGAGGTAACCTCATTGATTGGAAATGCAGAGGGAGCCGTGGTAAAAGAAAGCATCAGTTTTCATTCTGCAAAATCACTTCACCCTGAAGCTGCGTATGATCTAATTGCAGAGAAAACATCTATTGCTGTAAAAAATATAAAGAAGTATAAACCTTTTAAGATCAGAGGGCCTATTACCGTATCAGTTAGCTTTAAACATTATCAACCATCTCAGATTCTTTCTTATGTAAAAATGTTTAAGAGAACAGACTCTCATACAATTGAATTCAAGGCAAAAGATATGATTGAAGCCTCACATATTATGAGAATGATTACTTCTTATAAGGGTGGCAGTACTTCACCTTAGAGACTATTTTGAAAATAAATGGTCACTCATGAATTCTTGAACAAATTGGAATGCAGCCTGTCTTGATTCTGGGTTACCACCCATAGTTGGGCCTCTTTCAGCGCATATTCCCAACCCAATTTTTTGCCTTAAGGGAGTTGTCATTGGAATGTTAAGAAAACCCATTAATACTGCTCCATCATCTCGTATTTGGAATCTGCAATCCACAGTACTGTAGGCCTTTTCTTTTACTACAATAGGGCTTTCCCTATCAAAAGAATGATGTGAGTTGGGGAAAACCGTAAGACCAATATTCGATCCTGCAGCACGGGCTTGTTGGGCGAGTTCTTTACAGGCATCTGCGGGAACCCAATCATCTAACTCACCGATTAGGATATGCATCGGAGAATCAGAAAAAATTGGATTTTTTGGCTGAGCAATGCAAGGGGGGTAAATTGATAAATGTGCCGCAAATTTATTTTGAGGATTTATTTTTTCAACCAAAGGAAGCCATCCAGAGAACAAGGCAACACCTCCTCCAAGGCTCCAGCCCATAATTGCAATATGGTCTTTATTGATCTTAGGATGAGTAGATAATTTATCAAGTGCTTTATAGGCATCTAAAACCATCATTGAGGTTGTGACTTCCACTTGTGACCCAACCGTAGATTTAACTCCGCGACTAGAAAAACTTTGCAACTCAAGCGTTGCGATACCTATCGATCTCAACATTTCTAAGTATTCTAGATGATGCGAACCCCAGTCCAAACTACCTGCAACCCCAATCACCAGTGGGAAAGGGCCATCGCCATTAGGCAATTTTAATATTGCCTCAACTTTTTGCGGTTCTTGGTTATCGAGATTTGTAATCACATCTTTAAATCCAAAAGGATTTGCACTTGAAAGAGAAATCAATTCTTGGCCAAATACATGTGTTACTAATAAATTGATTGCGATTAGATATATTAATTTCATAAGTAACTATTTGTTATTAGGTAGGTAAAATAATACCATTTAACATATTTGTTTAATGAATAGTTTATTATCATTACTTTATTTTTTTAAATAGGAGGAAAAATGATAAGGTGGGCTCTCACTTCGATAATATTTTCAGTGCTATTACCAGCTAGCAATAGCGATACCACGCTTTCTTTTGATGCTTCAGAAGGAACATTAATTAGCGTAGACGTTTCTCCCAATGGGCGAACTATTGCATTTGATTTATTAGGACATATTTACCTGATGCCAATTAATGGAGGTAGGGCGGAGGCAATTACCAAAGGCACTTCATGGAATATGTTTCCAAGGTTTAGCCCTGATGGCGAACAGATTCTTTTTACCTCAGATAGAAGTGGTAGCGACGATGTATGGGTTCAGGAGCTTAAAAGCGGTGAAATGAAAAATATTAGTAAAATGAATAGGCCTGTCCATCAAGGGACATGGTCAGCAGATGGCAAACATATTTTTGGAACTGCGCTTAATATGAAAGTTCGCCACCCGGTATATATGTTCAATATGTATGGGAAAAAACATGAACTTATTCCTCCAGGTTCAAGAGCACCAGTGACACATTTTCAAATGCACCCAAGCAATGATCTTGTATATTTTGCCCATGGCGATGCCCCTTTATATCGCAGCGGAGATAGAATCAAAACCTATAATATGAAAAATGGAGATATTGAAATATATATTGATAGACCTGGGGGTGCAGCTAATCCTACTTTATCTAAAGATGGCAAATTTTTGGCCTATATCCATCGCGATGATAGGCAAACTGTGTTGGTTGTAAGAAATATCCAAACCAATGAAGAGAGAATTGTAAGTAGAGATCTCGATTATGATCGCATGGATAGCGGCAGTTTTTATGGTTCTTATACCAATATGAGCTGGCACCCTAATGGTAAAGAAATTTTTGTATCATTTAATGGTGGGATTCATTCGGTCAATGTGACTACATCAAAATCTAAAAAAATTAAATTCACAGCAAAAGTTAAGCGCGAGATTAAACAAACCGTGCGATTTAAACTAGATGTGCCCAAAGAAAAAACAACAACAAGATCGCACCGCTGGTCGCAACCAACGCCAGCAGGTATACTATATGAAGCATTAGGTGATTTATATCTTAAAAATGGATCCAAAGTAAAAAATCTGACCAGATCAAAAGATCATGAAACCAATCCCTATTATGATCCAAAATCGCGAAAAGTTTATTATGCATCTTGGAATGATGAAGAAATGGGCGCCGTTTACCAAATGGACTTGAGCGGAAGTAAGAAGAAAAAAATCACTGACACTCCAACGCAATACGGATCAATCATTGTATCAAAAGATGGTGCGTTAGCATATGTTCGAGGTGCAGGTTCACTAATCAATGGAAAGCATTTAGAGAGCCAAAGGGATTTTGAATTGATCTTAAACCAAGATGGTAAAGAAACAGAATTAGCAACAATCACATGGAGTGGAAATCGATATGCTAAACGACCTCCAAGCGTATACTTTGGCAATGATAATCGCATTTATTATTCAGATTACGTAAATGATACTTTAACTGTTAAATCTATTTCCTGGGATGGATTGGATGAAAAAGAAGTCTATAGATTTCCCCATGCAACCAGAGCAATTATCTCACCTGATATGCAGTGGATTGCATTTCGTGAATATCACCGTAGCTTTGTAACTCCATTTGAATATTTTGGAAAAACTTCTAACATTAGCGCGGAAGATAATCTTGGATATACGCAGCGGGTAGATAAAATGCATGATGGGGATTTCATGTCATGGTCTGCTGATAGCAAGACTTTATTATGGACGCGCGGTAAATATCATTACGAAAAGTCAATAAATGCAGTTTTAGATCAAAAGCCTAAACTCTCTAAAACTGACCTATCTATATCATATGATTTAGATAATCCAGGCAGCGTGATTGTGTTTAAAAATGTTCGCGTAATTACTATGAATGAAGAAAAAGATATCTTAGAAGGTGTAACAGTTCTGGTTAGAAATAATAAGATAATATCTGTTGGCGATGATGTAAGAATTCCAAAATCTGCTAAAGTATATGATATGGAAGGAAGAACGATAATGCCGGGAATGTTTGATGCGCATGGCCATTATGGAAGTCCTATTTCTGCACTCAATGTGATAGAACAAAATCTTTACGGTCTTCAGGCAAATCTCGCTTATGGAGTTACAACTATGTACGACGTGTATGGAACAACGCAAAAAGATTTTTGGGTATCAGATATGATTCAGCGGGGCGACATTGCCGGTCCGCGAATTTATTCAGTTGGTGATCCTATTTTTGTTACTAAGTATAGAACAAAAATGTATCGACCCATAAAAAGCCTTAAAGATGCATTAGAGCACGTCCAATTCAATAAAGACCATGGTGCAACTGCTGTAAAAGATTATTCAAACCATAATCGAATTGAAAGACAGCATCTAGTCGAAGCCTCTAGGCAGCTTGGTATTAATATTATTAGTGAGTCGTTTTCAAACCCTCAAATGAATATGACTCAAATCGTTGACGGATTTACAGGTCTTGAGCATACTATGGGTCTTGAGCCAATCTATGAAGATGTTATCCAGTTATTAAACACTTCTGACTTAGGTATTACCCCCACTTTGGTTGTTGTATATAATGGACCTTCAGGAGAAACATATTTCCATCAAACAGAGCGACTATGGGAAGATACCAAGCTATTAAATTTCTTTAGAAAAGATGAATTAATTAGATTGCGTAGACCAACCCACTATTGGCCCGATGATCATTATACCGCTCAAATGGGAGTGACATTAAAAAAATTATATGATCGGGGCGTGACAATGCATATGGGTGCACATGGCCAAATGATGGGCTTAGGAGCGCACTGGGAAATGGAATTGTTTACCCATGGTACCTTTTCAAATTACGATGCGATTGAAATTGCCACCATTAATGGGTTTAAGCATCATGGCTTAGATCATATTCTTGGATCTATTGAACCTGGAAAACTCGCAGATATGGTTATTATGACAAAAAATCCCCTTGAAGATATAAAGAATACACGCTCAATCGAATATGTAGTAAAAAATGGAGTAATCTATAGCGGAAAAGATGCAGCTAGAGTATTCCCTGACCCCAAACCTGCAGAAAAACTTTATTTTAAAGAGTAAAGCAGTAAATGACTTATAATGTAACGGCATTACTTCTTGCCATAATCCTTCTTATTTGGCAAGTGATAATGTGGAAAAAGATTAAACTTAAAAAGTGGCAAGATTATACTATATCAGCAATTATGGTTTTGTTAATGATATGGTTAGTCTATTCAACTTTCCTATCATGATTTTAGGTTTACTTTAGACTTATTGTCGCAATGCGCTTATTTCTTTTATTACTACTATCAATTTCTATTAATGCTCAAGAAGTATCTTCGTTGCAGAAATGGGAAAAAATTCTTCAAACACCAGAACTGCTAAACTACTTCAATGGTGTATTTGAAAATTTAGGTATAAAGATTAAAGAAACTGGAGAGAGTTTCACTATTCACCATCAAGGCGATAGTTTTTATTTTGAAAAAGGTATTATTGAAGAGAAAGTAGATTTTATTGTTCCCTTAGAGCTTCAAAATATTGAAAATATGGTGAGGCATGCCAAAGATGGACAGATTAGCGCTGATGAGTCTTGGCGAATATTAAATGTATTATTTACCCCTATGACTAGGGTTACGCTTGAAGCGCCGGTATTAGCTGTCAACTGGAGAAGGAAATTAGCAGGTGTTGAGGATTTAACTCATGTCTACCTTTTAAACCCTTCTGGTGAAGAGGCATCTATACATACACTGGTCTATGTTAAAGGGCAGTGGCTTGTATTGAAAGGTCTGCATGGGGATGCGAGAAGAGTATATAGAATGACCCCTGAGCAATCTTTAGAATATCAGAGAAATGTTTTTTCTGCAATGAAAAAAAACTCACTATGGAACTGGTGGAAATTTTCACGATGGTATAAAAAATGGAGAAAAACTTGCTCAGTTGATACTGGGATTTAAGCCACCAATCCTGAACGTTGCGCGGTTCATTTTTTTCAAATAATTATAACCTTATATGAACATTTTATTAGTAGAGCCATATTTTTCAGGATCACACAAATCTTGGGCGAAAGGATTCCAGTCTTTTAGTGGTCACAATGTTGAGATAATTTCTTTGCCTGGGAAATTCTGGAAATGGAGGATGCATGGTGGTGCCATTTCTCTGGCAAAACAGTTTATGGAAATGGATTTTTCCCCTGACTTAATTCTTGCGACGGACATGTTAGACCTGACAACATTTTTAAGTCTCACTAAAAGTCGAACAGCTCAGGTCCCGAACGCCATATATTTTCATGAAAATCAACTTTCATATCCATGGCCAGCTTCAGATAAAAACGTTAGAGAAAAACGAGAACATTATGGCTTTATCAATCTTTCATCTGCTTTAGCAGCTGATCATGTATTATTTAATTCTAATTATCATCTAGAGTCTTTTCATAATGAGAGTTTACAATTGTTAAAAAATTATCCCGATCATAATGAACTAGATGTAATTGAAAAAATTAAAGAAAAGAGTCGGGTATTATATCTTGGTATGGATTTATCTAAATTTGATCAGTATCAAACTAAAAAAAAAGGAAGTCCATTAGTACTGTGGAATCATCGCTGGGAATACGATAAGAACCCAGAGCCCTTTTTTCAATGTTTATACCAATTACATAAAGACAATATCGAATTTGATGTTGCTTTGCTTGGAGAAAGTTTTCATACAAGACCCAATATATTTGATGAGGCAAAAGATCGATTAAAAAAACATATCGTACATTTTGGTTTTTGTGAGAATTTTTCAGAATATGCAAAATGGCTATGGAAGGCTGATATTCTACCTGTTACCAGTAATCAAGATTTCTTTGGCGGTAGTATTGTAGAAGCCATCTATTGTGGCGTATATCCTATTTTGCCCAGAAGATTGACTTATCCGGAGCTACTACCGAAACAAAATTACAATAACCATATCTATGATAATGATACTGAATTATATGACAAAGTAAAGTACAGCATCATAAATATAGGAGAAACGCGGAAAATTGAAATTAGCGCATCGTTCAAGCAATACGACTGGAAAACAATTTGTCCGGAATATGACGAATTACTTACTTTATTAATTAAGTAAGTAATCTCACCAAACTACAGTATACTCCTCGCTCGATATCTTATAATTATTAATACTTAATCTAAATATGACTACTGAAATTTCTGGAAACAAAAAATCCTTTATTAATTTTTCTTTAAAAAAAGAAATAATAAAAGCAATCAATGAACTAGGCTTTAACCACCCTACGCCTATTCAGGAAAAAGTTATTCCGCATTTAATGTCTTCTAGTCAGGATTTGATTGCTTCGGCACAGACCGGCACAGGAAAGACAGCCGCCTTTGGTTTGCCTTTATTAGATACGATTAATACAGAGAATCCCAATGTTCAAGCACTCATTTTATGCCCAACCCGAGAACTATGTATTCAAATTACAAATGACTTAAGAAGCTACTCCAAATATTTGAAAACGATAAATATCTTAGCTGTTTATGGGGGAGTTAAAATTGACAAACAGTTTAAGTCGTTGAAAAAAGAGCCCCAAATTATTGTTGGCACACCAGGCAGAACTAAAGATCTAATTAAAAGGAAAAAACTATTTATCGGGAAAACAAAACGTTTAGTTCTAGACGAAGCAGATGAAATGCTAACAATGGGTTTTAAAGATGATTTAGAGTATATATTAAAAGCCAGCTCAAGTGAAAGACAAACGTTACTTTTTTCAGCAACCATGACCACAAAAGTTATTGGGGTTACGAAAAAATACATGAACAACTCATTAGAGATATCTGTTGCACGCGTAAATAAAGCAGCAGAAAATGTTCAACATGTATATTACATGGTCCAAGCAAAACATAGATACGAAGTAGTAAAGCGAATTGCGGATATGAACCCAGATATATATGGAATTGTTTTTTGTCGTACCCGAAGAGAAACCAAAGATGTTGCTAACAAACTGATCAATGATCATTATAACGCTGACACAATACACGGCGACCTATCTCAATCTGAACGAGATGAAGTTATGAGGCGTTTTAGAAAAGGACAATTGCAGATTTTAGTAGCAACAGATGTAGCTGCCCGAGGATTGGATGTTGAAAATTTAACTCATGTGATTAATTATAATTTACCTGATGATGATGAGATATATGTTCATAGAAGCGGCAGGACTGGAAGGGCAGGAAAGAAAGGAATATCAATTGCAATTATCCATGGACGCGAACACAGAAAATTAAAAGATATTGAAAAAACATCTGGCATATCCTTTAATAAGCAAAAAGTACCAAACGGATTGGATATTTGTAAAAAGCGCTTATATGCACTCATTGATAAAATTGAAAAAGTTGATGTTAACGAAGAGCAAATTGAACAATTTTTACCATATATCTACGATAAGCTTAATTGGCTGGATAGAGAAGAACTTATAAAACATTTCGTATCAACTGAGTTCAACAGGTATTTATCCTATTATAAAAACTCAAAAGATATTAATGAAGAAAGTCATGGATCAGGAAAGACCCATAGGCAAAAAAGAAATCGAAGAAAATTCTATAATTCAAAAAAGAACAATAGAAAGAACAGGCGAAGCAATAAAAAAAGAACTAGGTAAATAAGTGTTCTAAATAACTCTATTTTTCTTCAATGAGATAAGTGCCCTTTGTTACTTTAAACCCTTTTTTAGACCATGTTGCAATTTCAGGGTTATCACCTTTCTTTTCTCTGATCGACGCACAGCCGACCTCTCCATTTTTACCAAGCGCTACTATCTTATCATTAAAATCAACTTTTGATGTACCGCCATTAATATCAACAATTCTTTTGCAAACTTCTTCACAAGCCTCTTGCGGGCTTCTGCCATTGCGCATAAGCTCTACACCAAGAAATGAACCGCACGAACGGATCATTTCCTCACCTCGACCAGTTGCCCCAACTGCGCCGACTTCATTATCCAGGTAAAGTCCAGCTCCAATAATTGGTGAATCGCCAACTCTCCCTGGTATTTTCCAGGCAAGTCCACTAGTAGTAGTGATACCTGCAATATCTCCATTGCTATCCATACCAAGAACATTTATTGTTCCTGTTGTTCTTTTGCTGGAGTAATTGTCGTCTTTTGGAGGAAAATAATCATCTTTATCAGAAAGATTTTCTCTCCATTTTACCCAAATCTTTCTTGTTTTTTCAGTCAGCAAATTTTCTATTTTAAAACCATGCATTTTTGCAAAATCTTGAGCACCTTTACCAACAAGATGTATATGATCTGTTCTTTCCATCACAAGACGAGCAACAGAGCAAGGTGTCTTTACGCCTTCAATGCATGCAACCGAACCGCAGTTATGATCAGGTCCATTCATGATTGAAGCATCCAATTGAACCACTCCATTCATATTAGGTAAACCACCATACCCAACAGAGGTATCATTAGGGTCTAGCTCAGTTACATTAGCAGAAAGCTCAATTGCGTCAAGCAGTGAACCATTTTTCCTTAAAACATCCCAACCTGGCCTTAATACTTTTTTACCCCATTTTTCACCACGACTACAAAGAAGAACTGGATTATTTTTTGTAGACTTCACTGTTTTAGCCAATAAATTAGAATGCAAGGTTGGAAGAGAAATGCCCAAAGCTGAAATAGATTTAATAAATTTACGCCGATCGATCATATGGTTTTACTCCTTTAAAAATGTAGACCATAATTTTAAGATGATATTTTTCTAATTCAAATGATAATGATTATGACCAGTAATTAGATTGCCCTAATTTAGCTATTCGATTTAGTATATTTATGAAACATTCCAAGGCTGTTACCCTCAATGAAGTATTTCGTCTATGGCTACCTTTAGCCGGTAGTTGGCTATTGATGGGGATTGAATCTCCTATGCTTGCTGCCTTTGTAGCTAGAATGACAGCCCCAGAAATAACTTTAGCAACATGGGGATCATTGGTATATCCAATTTCGCTTGTTGTTGAAGGTCCGATTATCATGTTGCTAACCGCAAGTACTGCATTAGCCAATGATTTACCCTCCTATAAAAAGCTCTTTAAGTATATGATGATTATGTCATTAGTATTATCTCTCATTCATATTCTCATCGCATTTACACCATTATTCTTTTTTGTTGCAGAGCAATTAATGAATGTACCAAAATCCCTTATAGATCCTGGAAAGATAGGATTACAAATTATGACACCTTGGACCTTGATGATTGCATGGAGGAGATTAAACCAAGGGGTTATGATTAAGCACGGTAAATCAAAAATGGTTGCCGTAGGTACTTTGATTCGGCTCATGACCTTAATGCTAATCTTGTCATATGGAAGGTGGTTCACAGACTTATCAGGTATAGTTGTTGGTTCTTCAGCTGTGGCTTTAGCGGTAACTGCAGAAGCTTTATATGCTCAGTTTGCTGTGAAGAGAATTTTGAACACTAAGCTCTCTCAAAAAAGTGAATCCGCTGAAATTACTCGTTCTGGTTTTACCAAATTTTATTTGCCATTAGCAATTACACCATTAGCATCACTACTGATTCACCCTGCAGGTTCAGCTGGAATGAGCCGAATGCCAGAAACGCTGCCTTCGCTTGCAGCGTGGCCTGTTGTTTATGGATTAGTTTTTATTACAAGATCACTTGGCTTTGCATTTAATGAGGTTGTGGTTGCGCTTTTAGATCGACCAAATGGTAAGGTAGAGCTATATAGATTTACTCGAATTTTGGCTTTTTCAACAATAGCCTTCTTGGTTTTATTGGCAGTAACTCCTTTAGGTAGTTATTGGTTTCAGTATGTATCAGGCCTATCTCAAGAGCTAACATATCTTTCTTCAACCACTCTCCTTTTTGCAATATTAATGCCAGGGTATCAAGTGTATCAAGCCTGGTATGGCGGGTTGCTAGTTAATAAGAATCAAACAAATGGAATTAGTCAAGCGGTCATGATATATGCGGGAGTCGCTATTATAGGGTTGTGGATAGGAACGCATATTGCTAGTTTCCCAGGAATCTATTGGGCGGTAAATGTTTTTGTTTTTGCAGGGCTTTGCCAGACTTTTTATCTGCGCTATTGCTATAAAAAACTAGGAGACAATAATGGAAAAATTTGAACTCAACGATAACGTAGCAATAAAAACTCCTCAAATTAATGAGTCAGCTTTTATCGCAGATGGAGCTAAGGTTATTGGTGATGTAATTATGAAATCTGAAAGTTCTGTTTGGTACAATACAGTAGTTAGGGCTGATATTAACCAAATTATTGTAGGTGAACGTTCTAATATTCAAGATAACAGTGTCCTCCACTTAGAAAATGATCAAGGGGTCATTATTGGAAATGATGTTACGATTGGTCACAATGCAATTATTCATGGCTGCACTATAGGGGATGGCGCTTTAATTGGAATGGGTTCAATAATTATGAATGGAGCAACAATAGGCAAAGGAGCGGTAGTGGGGGCAGGTGCAATTGTAACAGAGAATATGCATGTTCCTGATTTAGGGCTTGTTGTTGGGCTACCTGGAAAAGTTATTAAAACATTATCCGACGATACATATGATAAGAATGTGAAATGGGCAAAAAAATATGTTCAGCTCGCAACAGTTCATAAATCGCAAAATGATTAGATTATTTTCTTTTTTCACACTACTCTTATTTTATACAACTTGCGATAATAAAAGCCTTAAGCCAGATAACAATTTTGATCAGGACTGTTTTGACAGTAGCTTAGTTAATCCTCTCACAGTATGCCCCACGGATTATGATCCAGTATGCGGATGCAAC